>PLEQ01000459.1 GCA_003136475.1 Deltaproteobacteria bacterium | reverse complement strand
CCTTTGCCTTAAAAACGCGAGCCGTTAAAGAAGGCAGCAGTTGGCGTTTGGAAGGTAAAAAAGTTTTTATAACCAATGCCAAGGAAGCCAACATCTATGTCGTCTTTGCCAATATCGATCCAAGCCAGGGCTACAAGGGTATTACAGGTTTTATTGTCGAACGCGATAGCCCTGGATTTACGATTGGGAAGAAGGAAGTTAAACTCGGTATCCGAGCTTCTTCCACCTGTGAGCTTATCTTTGATGGTGTGAAAGTTTCCCAAGACAATATTATTGGAGAACTTGGTAAAGGTTACAAGATAGCTATCGAAACCTTGAATGAAGGACGCATCGGTATCGCTTCACAAATGCTAGGTCTGGCGCAAGGCGCTTTTGATGGAGCCTTTGCCTATGCACGTGAACGTGCTCAGTTTGGTAAACCCTTGAACCATTTTCAAAGCATTCAGTTTCAACTGGCCCGTATGGCAACCCAGATCGAATGCGTTCGTCTGCTTGTCTATAATGCAGCACGGATGAAGGATGCTAAACTGCCTTTTGCTAAGGAAGCCGCAATGGCCAAATATATGAGTTCGGAAATTGCAGAAGAAGTCGCCTCTCTAAGTCTTGAAGTATACGGCGGTTATGGCTTCATCAAAGAATTTCCGGCTGAGAAGTTCTATCGGGATGTAAAAATTGGTAAACTCTATGAAGGCACATCGAATTTGCAACTACAGACTATTTTCAAATTGCTTGAAAAAGAAAAACAAGCATAAAGGACTTTTCTACGCGAAGGCAAACTGTCAGTTTTTTGACAGGGTCTTCAATCTTCCTGTTTTCTGCTATCGCACTTGGTGATGGCAGACGAAGTTTTCGCTTCGATCTGGCAGAGAAGATCCCGACCTTATGTTCACAAAAACATATCAGCAGCCGGGAATTTTTAAGACTGGGTCTTTTCGACAGCCAGGTTCGGGCTTTTTTGCTCGAGCGAACGGACAAGGCCCTGCCTAAAAACCTGCAAACTGCGGTTCAAGGCTTCAATGGTGAAGCCCGTGGTCCATGCGATGCGAAACATACTCTCGCTATTTTCACAAGAGCCCCCGCAGCTGCGCAGATTCATGCGAATCATCTTTTTCTCCCGCAAGCAATCGTGCAACTTTGTCAGCCGCTTTTGCTACGTTTTGCCGATGCTCTTGCCGGTCCCTCACAACCGCTAGAGTATGCTGCGTCGATGGCCTTGCCCAAAGAAGATGGGATTGTTTCCGTCACCTGTGTTCCCAAAGCTCATTCGCAACGTGGCCATCAAACTTGGTTTCTTATTCCCACAGGTAAGGGACCCCTCGAAAAAGTTCCAGCTCGTGAATTCCTAGCAAAAGGTCAAGATCCTGAAGAAGCTATGCGGTCTTGGGTCCACGCCATACGTAAACAGGCAGGCTTAGAGCCGGTCTTATTTGCCAATCGTTCGTTGAAGAAGATCGCAAAAACTTTGGCACTAGGGCAATCCATCGAACATGACCGCACCCTCAATAGTCAAATGCAAGACTTGGCGCATAGAGCCAACTTGCACCTTATTGGCGAAGACCGTGCTCAGGCTGCTAGCCTAGAGGAACTTGCCTGGCTTATTTGGAATTCTCCGCGTCATCGTGATCTCCTGCTATCGAAAGCAGCGAAATTGTCATCTCTAATCATTCATAGGCAAGAAGACATCTGGTTTCTGCTCTTGGTCTTTGCCCGTCAACGGAGCGCTGCGAGTTAGATGAAAAAGACTTTTCAATTTTGCCTCTGGATTGCTTGTCTTTGCCCGCAAAGCCTTCGAGCGGAAAGTTTGTCTCATGAAAACCAAGATATTTTAGATCGTCCAGACGTTCAGGAATCACTCTTTGATGCCAATGCTACGGAGCTAGCTTCTGCAAAAGGCCAAATGACACGTGCTCAGACGGTGCAATTGGAAATCGTCAGTGAAGGTGAGACTGTGAGCTTTGGCAGCTATCTTAGCAAAAAGCTACATTCTCATGTCAAGTGGCTAGGCGGTCTAAGCTATCGTGCAGAGTCGGAATACTCTGCGAGGGTCTTGCAAGCTAAGACGGTTTTTCTTTTGATTCGAGATCAATTTTTATTGCGGCCGTTTGTGGGGCTAGAAGTCGGTACAAGTTTGCTGGATAGGGACCGCTACCTATTGTCGCTGGGTTGGCTTGGCATCGATCTCCAGCTGACTCAGCATGCTGGCTTGAGCGCTCGTAGCTTGTGGATGCTTCCCAATAATACTAACCTGAATGCAAAGTACAATTGGGAGGCCCTGTTCGAGGAACTACAATTTGCCTTGGCTTTCTACTGGCAAATCTAGCATTCAATAGCTGAGCTTATTGACGCGCAAAAATTCATCGATGCTGTTGAATTTTTTAGTGGTCTCAGCCTTGGAGTTCTGAAAATCTTTGCCCTTGATTTTGATTACGTAGCCGGCTTTGTCGATAGCAAATACAGCATAGCTTGAAAAGGGCATGCCAGCTTTACCGAAGTTAGGGTTCAGTCGGTAGTCCTCGATGAGCAGCCATTTTTCTATCTCACCATCATTATCCCATGCTCTTAGCGAACCGTTGTTGGACAAAGAGACCATGACGATCGTAGTATCCGTGGACGGAATGACATCGTACTTGAAATGACCGTTTATTTTTTTGATATCGCGGGTCAAAAACTGCGTCTTATTTGTAATTGACGAAAGTTCCCAAAGATTTGCGATGCCGTACTCGTCCTTAACAAAGTAAACTAAAGCACGGTCGTTCGGGTGTTGCGAAATTTTGAAATCCAAAACGTCTCGGTTGACCAAGGTCGGGTTGATCGAGTGGCCGGATCTATCACAATCGGCTCTATACAAATTTGCTAAAGTGGTTGCGTCGTAGTAGTACGCATTTTGGTATTCACTGCTGAGAAGGTATTTGCAGGCGTAAGAATCGTTATTACGTGCAGCTTTTATGATGTCCTGATGCTTTGTGCCGGCAAGAGCCCATGGACTGAGACCTAAAACCAAACTCGCTACTATCCAATACTTCATTTTGCGCATAACAAACTCCTCATGCGTTGATCGTTGTAGTAGCCTTGGTTTAGATGACGCCAAGCTTAATTGCAAGTGCCTAAGCTAGCTGATTCGGCGGTGCAAAAATTGTGAGTGCGATGAGACAACTGAGAGGAGCAATGCGAGAGAGCTTGCGCCAAAATTCTAACGACAGTTCTTTAAAAACATGTTCTTCTAAATTATCAGTCGGTTGTACCTTCAGCAACAGTACGAATAGTGAGGTAGATATGGAAGTTTTGCAAAAACTGATGGATATGCGATCCAACCAAAGGCGGGTAGAAACGAATGGACTGGATACAAAATATGTCGAGCAGTTTCTTGAGGAAGATCCGCGCCTCAGTGGCCTTATTGAGGACGCTTGGGTTCTTTACCAAGATTCCAAACAAACCTTCGCTGCGATTCTAGAGCGAGATGAATATGAACAAATCGAAGAGATACAGCGCGATTACTTAAATTTCTACGAAGAGATGAATGTGAATCCTTACGTCGCCCTGGCGGCCAAGGGACCCTGGATTATCACGAGCTGCGGTGCTGTTATCTATGACACAGGTGGATATGGGATGCTGGGTTTTGGACACAATCCGGACCATCTTTTGCGAGCCCTTGCTAAGCCGCAGGTGATGGCGAATATTATGACCGCGAATATAGCTCAGTGGAAGTTTACGCAAGCTTTGCGTGAAGAGATCGGACATCATCGAACAGACGGTCAAAAATACTATCAATATCTTTGCATCAATTCTGGCTCTGAAGCGGTTACTGTGGCCTGCCGAATTATTGACCGGCATGCAAAAATTGAAACGGATGCCGGTGGTCGACACGTGGCTAAAAAAATTATGTACTTGAGTTTAAAAGGTAGTTTTCACGGTCGCACAGAACAGCCGGCGCAGGTGTCAAATTCCAGTCTTCCTATCTACCAAGAATCGCTAGCGTCTTTCCGTGACCGTCGGAATTTGCTCACGGTTGAACCTAATAATGTTAGAGAGTTGGAAAATATCTTTACGTGGGCTGATCGCGAGGGAGTTTTTATTCAAGCCATGTTTTGCGAACCTGTCATGGGAGAAGGTGATCCGGGTCGGGCCATCACACCTGCCTTCTACCGAGCAGCACGTGAATGGACTAAGAAACACGGTAGCCTCCTCGTCATCGATTCCATTCAGGCTGGCTTGCGTGCTCAAGCTTGTTTGAGTGTTGTCGACTACCCTGGCTTTGAAAGCTTAGTCTTTCCCGACATGGAAACTTTTTCCAAGTCGCTCAATGGAGGGCAGTTCCCCTTGTCGATGCTCGCATTGAATGAAAGCGCCGCCCGGCTTTATAAGCAGGGACTTTATGGGAACACAATGACGGCAAATCCGCGCGCTCTTGAGCTGGCGAGTCAAGTTTTGTATAGTATGACTCCTGACTTACGTGAGAACATTCATCGCCAGGGAACGCGCCTGCTTGAGGAGCTTAAACGCCTTGCGGATGAATTTCCTAATTTAGTTTCCAATGTTCAGGGAACAGGCTTACTATTGTCGATCGCAATGGATCCGGAGCGCTGTCCAGTCTTGGGGCAGAACGGCTTAGAAAGATACTTGCGACGCCACGGGCTGGGTATCATACATGGGGGTAAAAACGCCCTTCGGCTTACCCCTGTCTTCAATGTCACCGATACTGAAGTCGATTTGGTGGTGACGCTGTTAAAAAAGGCATTTCATGAGTTTGGCAAATAGAGAACGGAATGAGGGGTCTGTCTGATGGACGTCTCCTTGCTTTCCATAGGATTTTTTCTGGGCGGCTTTCTGCTTGGAGTGCTCCTAAGCTATGGCATCATGCGATTACTGAATCATAAAAACGCTGGTGCCTTGCGGGGAGCACTCAAGGAGAGTGAGTTTCAACATCGCAGCCTGCTTGAAGGTTTTTCGAACCAGCTGAGTTCGAAGCTGCATGAGGCTTCCTTGGATGTTCTTTCGAAATCGACCGACTCGATGTTGAAACTAGCGGGTCACCAACTGAATGGTGATCGCGAGCTCATTACGCATGAACTCAAGCACAGCAAGGCAGACCTACAACGCCAATTTGAAACTGTAAATATGCAGCTGAATAAAGTGGCCGACCTCGTTTCCTCTTCCGAGCGTGAGAAGAACATTCAAATGACCAAATTGTCCACGTTGATCTCGACCGCGAATGGGCAAACGGCCGATCTTTTGGAAACCACTTCCAGTTTGAAAGCCATTCTCGCGAACTCGCAAGCCCGAGGCCAGCTGGGCGAGCGTATTGCCGATGATATACTGCGGCTTGCCGGGTTCATTGAAAACATCAACTATGTCAAACAGAAAGCTTTGGCCAACGGTTTGCGACCAGATTTTACGTTTATGCTTCCTAAAGGGCTCATCCTCAATATGGACGTAAAATTCCCTATTCAGAACTACACCCGCTTTGTGGAAGCTTCGGAAAAGCTGGAACGTGACAAGTACTCTAAGGCTTTTATTTCTGACGTGAAAAATTGCTATAAAGAGCTAGCTGAGCGTAGTTATTATGATCTTCCGGAATCGGTGGACTGTGTTTTGCTATTAATTCCGCACGAGCAAGTTTTTTCGTTTATAATGCAGGAAGATCCAGGTCTTTTCGATCAAGGGCTAAAGAACAGAATTATCACCTGTTCGCCTATGACTCTCTTCGCCGTACTTGCGGTCGTCCGGAAGGCGATAGATCATTTTTCCGTCGAGAAGACCTCACAGGAAATTCTCGAGCAGATTGCTGGCTTTCGTAAACAGTGGAAGATGTTCTGTCAGAAGCTGCAAGTGATGGGTAAACGCATCACGGATGTGCAGAGCGAGTATGACGGTATTATCAGTACGCGAACACGTCTACTTGATAAGCAGCTCGAGAAACTCGAACGTATCCAGCAAGACGCTGCGGTTCATTAAGGAGACAACATGGCTACTCAAATTTTTGCTTTGTTCATGGCTTTTAAATTGTTGAAATTGTTTTTTGAAACCTTGTTAAGTTTCAAAAATCGTCGGTACTACCGCGATGTCGCAAAACAAGATTCGGCAAAAAAAACCCTTGGTATTGCCGATGAAGAGTTTGCAAAAATACTTGCTTACACTGAGGACAAATTTTTCTATGGCATCGTTTCGAGCTGGATCCATACTTTTGTCTTGCTAGCTTTTATAGCCTTTGGCGGTTTCAGCGTCATTGAGCGAGCCGCTATGCATTTCGCAGCAGTGCGAGGGGGTGGGGCGCTTTGGATAGGGCTGGCCTTTTGGGCGATTTTAGGAATCGTCAATTTTATTTACTCGGTGCCGTTTGATCTCTTTCTGACTTTCAAAATTGAAGACAAGCATGGCTTTAATCGGCAGACACCGAAAACTTTTTTGGTCGATAAAGTGAAAGAAGTCATTCTCAGTCTCTTGCTGGGTGGACTCCTTCTCCTTCTCATTCTCTATGCAATGGATGCT
>PLEQ01000254.1:4520-8194 GCA_003136475.1 Deltaproteobacteria bacterium | reverse complement strand
AAGCTAAAAGTCCCGATCCGACCAAGCCCTAGGCAAGCCCTCCCAAGTTATTTTTTTCATCTCCTGTAGTATTATTATAGGAGCTGTCCCTTTAATAGCTCGTGTTCAGCGAGGAGCTTCATGTTCAGAAGCCTGTCTATGGTTTGGCTAATTGGCCTTTTTTGGTCAGCATGCACTACTTCCAGTTCCTCGGACAAACGGCTTCTCACGGAAGACGAACGCCGGTCCATTGACGAGTACCGGAGTGAAGTGGAACTAGGTCGCGATATGGCTGGTCGTTTGCTGCAGTTTTATGGGACCTACAATGACGAAGAGTTGATGCGTTACGTCAATGATGTGGGGCTCTTTCTAACGAGTTTTAGCGACTACAAAGATCGACGTTATATGTTCACGGTCCTGGACACGAAGATCGTCAATGCGTTTGCCTGTCCCGGTGGCTATATACTCATTACGCGTGGGACTCTGCTTGCCCTCAAAAATGAGGCGGAACTTGCAGGCGTTCTCGGTCACGAAATCACTCACGTTGGTAAAAAACACATTTTTACAACCTTGATGAACTTGGACCCGACCGAGCGTAGTAAATTCGTCGAAGAAGTTGACAAGGGGTTGAGTACCGATATCGCTACTCGTGATCGACGTCGCGTATCCAGTAGCTATACGAGTGATACCGGAGCGTGGTTGGCGCGCTATATGTCAGGATCGGCAGGTGCCGGCATCACTTTATTGCAAGCTGCCAAAGCAGGTATGTTGATTATTTTGGATAAGGGGCTTGATCAAAAACTTGAATATGAAGCTGACGAGATGGGTGTGCAACTTGCAGTGCGAGCCGGATAAGATCCGTTTGCTTTAGAAAATTTTCTAAAGCGTCTGAATGATCCGTCCCAAAAAGTGGACACCAAGATGCTTGAAAAAACCCACCCGAAATTACTGGATAGAGTTGCTGCCATCGACAAAACACTTAGTAAAATCCAGGCCCAAGACATTGTTGCTGCAAGTGGCGAACAACGTTTCCTCAAACACACGGCTAAACTCCATCGTAAAGCTGAGTAAAAAAGGAATCCTTATGAAGATTCGACTCGTTATTTTTATGTCAATGTTTTGCGGAACAGGTTTGTATGCGGATCAGTTTCACTACGNNCGGAATTGGCGGTGCTTACTCAGCGATTTCGGATGATTCCTCTGGCGTCTACTACAACCCTGCTGGTCTAGCTTACGCCTTGAGCAATGATATTTCAGGTTCAGCGAATGCTTTTTACAAAAGTTCGGTCGTCTATGAAAAAGCGGTCGCTAATCAAAATTTTACCGAAAGCAATAGTGGTACGGTTCCGTCTTTTTTTGGTGGTTTGCAGAAACTGGACAATATTCTACCCGGTCTCGTTTTTGCTTTTGGGATTTATGAGGACAATAGTGAACTTAAAGATCAGAACACGCTTATCCAAAATGTCAATCTTGGTGTGGCCCCCCCCTNNGGACGGCAAACGAGCGTGCCTCGACTTTAAATGTCGCAGGTGCTTTGGGTTATCGGATTATGCCGCGAGTCGCCATCGGTGTGGGTTTGAACTATATGGATGTCGATGAGCTCGTTCAGGAGTATCAGGATGTGCGCGAGCTGACTAACGCCTGCAGCACAGCTGGAGAATCTGTCGATTTTACGAGTTTGCGAACGCAAAACGTTCGTCAGCATCTCTTAGGCTATGGTTTGCAGCTTATGCTGGCGATCCAAGTGATTGTTACGGAACGCTTGTCATGGGCCCTAACCTTGAAGCCTGGGCAGTTTTTTTCCCAGTCCCTGGACCAAGAATCGGAAGTGCGCGGAATTCAAGCCAATAATCTCACGCAATCCGCTATTGATGCCGCAGCGGTTCAAAACCAAGGTGCGACGACCAATGGGACCGTCATTTCTGAAATCAATAACACCATCTCATCCAACAAACCCTTGGGAACGCCGCCCCTAGAGATCCGTTCGGGAGTCGCTTATTTTTATTCTCCGCGCTTACTGCTCTCGCTGGATTTGGACTACCACGGGTCCGTGACGAATTCCCAAAATATTGTCGGCTTGGGTAACGCCTATGAAAAAAAAGCTATTCTCGACTACGCTATGGGTCTGGAGTACTACATAACCCCCTCCGTTCCGATCCGCTTAGGCTGGTTTACGAACTATGATGCGCGTCCTACTTTAGAGGCTAGCCAGATCGGCCAACGTGATCATATTGATTGCAACGGGGAAAGTATTTTTCTGGCGTGGGTTCAACCCAATAGTCAGATCGGTGCTGGGTTTGTTTTTCAACAAGGGTGGGGTCAGGCCCAGAAGGTCAGTGGCAGCGCGGCGATTCAAAAGGTAGCAGCAAGTTCTTTGACTTTCGCCTTTTCCGCGACCCATAGTTTGTAGGTATCCCTTTTTTCTTGTTCAAAGAACACAATTAGTAGTAACCAGTCGTTATCGAGGTGACGAGTATGGAACTTATTCCGTTAACAAAAGATGGTCTCGAGACTTTAAAGAAAGAACTTGAGAATTTAAAAACTAACGAACGTCCGGCGGTGATCACTGCGATCGCTGTCGCGAGGGCGCATGGCGATTTGCGTGAGAACGCTGAGTATCATGCGGCCCGCGAACGCCAGTCGTTTGTCGAAGCTCGGATTTCTGATTTGGAAGACAAGCTCTCGCGAGCCCAGGTGGTTGCNNACCTTGCGCGATGAGAAGGATACTCTCAAAAAGTACCGTATTGTTGGCGACTTGGAAGCTGACATCAAATTGAACAAGGTGTCGATCAGCTCGCCGTTGGCACGAGCTCTGCTTGGTAAAATGGTCGGCGATTTAGTCGAGATCAATGCCCCTGGTGGTCCCAAGGAATTCCAAATTATTGAGATTGATTACTAGTTTTTGCCAGCGATCCAGACTGTTGTAGGCATGGTTTGACCCATGTCGCCCAGCCATTCGGCAATCCCCTCCATGTCATAAACTGTAAAATCTGCATCAAAACCAGGCGCGAGGGCGCCTTTGCTATGGCCGAGACCTAGGGAATAGGCGGGGACGTAGGTCACAGCGGCGATAGCTTGCCAACTTTTGAAGTGGCAGTGTACCGCACCGATCGCGGCAAGTTGTGCAAGGTTCATAAGATAGCTGCTGCCAGGATTGAAATCGCTTGCGATCCCTACCGCACAGCCGGCGGCAAAGAAAGGGCGGGCATCGGTGAACGGAATACCGGTGTAAAGTGACGTGCCAGGCAAGAGCATGGCGACAGTTTTGGCTGCTGCCAGACCTTTAGCCCCTGCGTCGCCGGCCCATTGTAAATGATCCGCACTGGCAGCTCCCCAACGCGCCGCTGCTAGTGCCCCGCCAGCTGGTGTAAACTCATCGGCATGCAGCCGCACACCAAAATCCATTTTTTTTGCGCTTTGGATGAAGCTCTCAAGTTGGGCCGGCGCGTAATAACCTTTGTCGACGAAGGCATCGACATAGGCACAAAGTTTTTCATCGCGCAGCGCCGGCAGCAGTCGGGTTTCGACATCCTTTATATACTCTTCGAGCCGGGGAAATTCTGGCGAAAAATCATGCAGGGCAAGGCAGGTGACAACCAGGTGTGAGCTGCAGTGGGCTTGGATTTTTTTGAGAAGGCGGGCCAATCGCAATTCTTCGGGGACCGACAAGCCATAGCCGGTTTTGATCTCAACGG
>PLEQ01000254.1:0-4514 GCA_003136475.1 Deltaproteobacteria bacterium | reverse complement strand
ACTTAGCCGTTGTGCAAATTCCGCGTGACGGGACCCGGCAAAGAGGGTGTGCGTGTGAGCATCCACGAGTCCGGGTAGAATCATGCGTCCTTCGCAATCGATACTTAAGTCAGCCTGCCTGACTACGGTCAGCGGAACGGGCATGGCACCGGTTGCGACTATTTTGCCAGCATCGCAGAGCAGCCAAGCCTTATGCAGAATCCCCAAGTCTTTTTCACTATGCACCTGGACACGTTGTTCGCGAGCCAGTGGCTCTAGCGTGACCAGTGTTCCAATATTTTCAATGAGTATACCCACATCTTTTCTCCTCTAGCGGATGACGAAACATGCGCCACCGTCAGGTCTTCCGCGCCATTCCTAAACGGCGATTGTCCAAGTTGTGCCATGCGGACGATCATGCAGGTTCACACCTTTTTCTGCAAGGCTGGCCCGAATCCGATCGCTTTCGGCCCAATTTTTTTGCTCGCGAGCGGTTTGACGTTCGCGAATCTGATCGAGTACGGTCGCCTCCGAAAGTTCCAGTTCCGAGAGAATTTTGTCTTTGTGAGACTGGATAAAATCCTGGGGCTTCTCCTGCAAAAGACCCAGAATGCGGCCTTTATCACGGAGAAATTGGGCGATCTTTCTAAGAAGGGTCGGGTCGCTTTTCTTGTCATTCAAGCGCTGATTGGCCCAACGCGTGGTCTGGCTAAAGACTGCAAGCGCGATCGGAGTGTTGAAGTCGTCGCGCATAGCCTGTTCAAATTCTGTATCCAGGCGAGCGAGTTCCTTCAATGCTTCCGAGTGATCGGACACGGATGAAGCCTCTTCGACAGCATCGATTTCATGAAGGGTTTCGTAGAAATAGAAAAGCCTCTTACGGCAGTTACGGAAGACATCCTCAGCAAAGTTGACATTCGATGCAAAGTGATTTTGTAGAAAAGCAAAGCGCAGCACCTCGCAATGCCACTCTTTGAGAAACTGTTGAATGCTAATCGTGTTGCCTAAACTTTTGGACATTTTCTGATGTTTGATGGTCAGTAAGCCGCTGTGTAACCAATAGCGAGCAAACTCCGTCTGGTTCGCACATTCCGATTGCGCCAGTTCATTTTCATGGTGGGGGAAAATCAAGTCTCGCCCGCCCCCATGGATGTCGAAGGTTTTACCCAGGAGTTTCTTAGCCATTGCAGAGCACTCGATATGCCAGCCAGGCCGGCCACGGCCCCAGGGACTCTCCCACGAGGCGTCCGGAACATCGTCGTTTTTCCAGAGCGCAAAGTCCAAACTGTCGATCTTTTCACTGCCCGCAAGCTCGCGGGTACCGGACAGGAGTTCATCGGGTTTGCGATTGGAGAGCTTGCCATAGTCTTTTTTCTGATTCACTTTGAAATACACATCCCCTTTGTCGGTGCGGTAGGCGATACCACTCGCGATCAGGTCTTGGATCATAGCGATGATTTCAGGAATCGTTTCCGTCACACGTGGCTCAAAATCAGCAGGCCGAATATGGAGCGCCTGCATATCCCTCTTCGCAGCAGCGATCATGTCATCCACGAGTTTACGGGGAGAAACCCCAAGGTCTCTGGCACGATTGATGATTTTGTCATCGACGTCCGTATAGTTACGAACATAGGTCACCTTAAAACCGCAGTGCTCGAGGAACTTGCGCATGACATCGAAGTAGATGGCTTGCATAGCATGACCAATATGACACTCGTCGTAGACGGTCACCCCACACGCGTACATTTTTATAAAACCGCTTTCGAGAGGATGAAAAAGTTCTTTTTTGCGGCTTAGCGAGTTGCGGAGGAAAATACTTTGGGTCACGGAAAGTCCTTTCTACTGGAAAACAGCTGCCCACTTAATAAATCAGCGCTCGTGCCGATAGCAGTATAGATTGGGAAGCGGCGTATGAAAGAAAATAGTTCAAACATTACAACATCTTATCTTCGATATTATTTCGATGCGGAGCGCCAGTCCGAGTGGGAACAGAGTACTCTAAACTACAAAGTTTTCTGTTTCCATAAGCTTCGTCATAAGATTAGCCAGCTTCCTGAAAAAAGCTTCGAGCCAACCTTGTCCGCCATTGAAGGGCTGCTCGACAACACCCTCACTAAGCTGCCAAGCTCTGAGCGGCCTGAAACAAAAAGTGAGAAGCGAGCCCTCAGCAATAAGCTCTACCAACAAATTTCTCAGCAGCTGACCCATACCGTCCAAGAAAAAACGGTTGGCGCGGTTCAAGCTCGTTAATTTCTGCTATAATGACAATGTGGAAGAAAAACATAAAAATCTATCGCCTGATCGTGAGCCGTTTTCCTTTCGACCGCTTTCGGATGGGATCGGTTTAGGAACTTTGCAGCTAGGTTTGCCAGATACTCAAAAGGTACTGGCGCCTCCCTTCCTTCCACCACGAAAAAAATACCAGCACACTCTACGAAACGAACTCAGTGCTTTTGATCGCGAAAAGAAACTTTCGTTTGCTCGTAAAGCGATACTTCCCTGGGAGTTTCGAGTGTTTGCTCATTGCGTGGATCTCTTGATTGTCTTCCCGTTGGGAATGACCATCATCGCCGGGATCGGAGCTCTAGCCTATACCGAGCGGCTCTTTGGGATTCATAAGATGTTTATGTGGCTTCGGGAACGCGACGCTTGGGTCTTGATTTTGGGGTTTTATGGTCTTTTCTTTGTCTATTATGCGATCTCCAAGATCTTGGTCGGGAAGACACTTGGCTCCCTTTTGTTTCGCAAACAGGGACGGACACCATTGCCGCTTCCTTGACCCACCTAAGTACGGCAGCTATAATTTAAAAAAGCCCTTTTTCGAAAATAGAAAACATACGCCCATTCCCTAGCGTTGGAGGAATGATGAAACTCGTCAAATTTCTCAACTCGTCACAGCTTTTCAAATTTTGCCAAAAGGTACTTGGCGATCAGAAAGGTAAAAAGATCCATGACCAGGAGGTCGGTTCGATTCTGAGCTTCAATCCCTCCGACTGCAGTCATTGGAAAAAAGGAGAAAAGAACGTAAAGTCCGTTTTCGCGTTGGAAAAGTTAGCCAAGACACTCAGTGTCGATATTTCTCTGANNGGCCAGTGGGGCCATCGGGCTCGATGAAGCCTATTATGAGTATCAGGAATCACGGATTTTCGAGAGCAACTTTAAGAAGGCTGCCGATTCTGGGCAAGAGCAGGTCAACCAGACACGGAAAAAAATCTACGGTCTGGTTGAAAGTTTCCATGCTAAAGCGGACTTCAATACGCCTCCGCTTTAATTGCCGGAAATTTTCCGCCTCTTTCCTTTTATCACATTGCAGCAGACCGATATGATGGACCGTCTCAGTCGTGTGCTGCGGACTCGGCCCCAACAGTATGTTATTCAATTTCGCAAGGGTGAGTTAAAGCCGCAAACACGTATGAGTATCGCAAGCGATTTGGCAAAGATCATCTTAGATGGCGAGCGGGAACGGTATCAGACGCAGCTTGGCCCGCTAAAGGAAAGTCTCATGGCTTTCGAACGCACGATCTTTATTGCGGCTATCCTTACGCCCTTTGCGATGTTTGCGGCAGAGCTCTCCAAAGTCGACCCGCGTCGCAATGTTATTGCGGAATTAGCGAGCGTGTTTTGGGCACCTAAATCTTTGGTTGGCTTTCAACTGCAAGATATGATTCGCTACCAAAACAGTGAACAACGCCGCATCGTCCCACCGGCCCGTCTGGATGCGAGCTTAAGTCTTTAAAGGCGATACTCTTTCATCGGCTGATGACCCCGCTTTCCATGAGGCGGGGTTTTTTTTAAGCTTCGCGCGTGAGCAAGCCGGCTGGCTATTTTTTACAGGTGTTGTTCGCTGCTGTGCGGAGCGTGAGTTGAAAAATGCCGGCGTTGGCAGTGAGGAAGGTCGAGGGAACCTGTGCCGACGTTACATTGGTGTTGGACACATCGAGTGTGACAAAGCTTGGAATATTGCTGAGAAACGCCAGAGGCATCACACTGGTCAGTTGGCAGTTGGTGGAGAGGTAGAGCGCTTGTAGGTAGTTGAACGTGCCGTTGATGATAGCACTAGCCTGGCCTAACTTTTGGAGCCCGGCATCCGTAAGGTTGATATTGCAAAGCGAGAGACTGGTGAGGCGGCTAAGATTGCTGAGTGGGCTGAGGTCTGCGATCCCGTTACCGTCCAGCTTCACAGTCATCAGTGCCGTGAGTCCAGCAATGGGGCTGATGTTGGCCAGTTGATTGTAACTGAGGTCCAGGTTGCGCAGATTTTTGAGATTTACCAAAGGACGNNTGTAAGAGGCCAGCGGTGCCAGGTTTTTGACCTTAGCGGTATTGGGCTGGCTTTGCCCATCGATTTCTAAAGTCGAGATACCTTCCAGCTGCGCTTCGATAGCGCTACAGCTCGCATTGTTGGAACCCAGGACAGACTTCACCGCATTCACGGTCTGTAAGATATCTGCCGAGACTGCGGGGTTGTTGCAGTAGTCTACAAAGCGCATGAGTACGCACTGGCTGGTCGTCGCATTCCATGTATAGCTAGGGCC
>PLEQ01000163.1 GCA_003136475.1 Deltaproteobacteria bacterium | reverse complement strand
ACAAAAATTGCGAATAGGACGTTTGGTCTTTACCAGTTCACCGAGTGTTGTCTTTTCCGGCAAAGATATCTGTGGCTCAGATGAATCCTTGCCTTATGCCCGCAAGCATCTTGCAAGTTATTCTTATACAAAAATGTTGGCAGAAAAGAGTGTTTTGGCCGCACATGGTGAAAAATTTCTCGCAACAACAGCCATTCGTCCTCACTTGATTTGGGGGCCCGGTGATCCTCACTTTCTCCCGCGTCTGCGTGAGCAGGCGCGGAGACTGCGTAAAGTCGGTAATTTAAAAAATAAAGTGGATGTGACCTATGTTGAAAATGCTGCTGAAGCGCATGTGCTGGCCTTAGAAGAGTTGAGCCTCGAATCACCAAACGGTGGTCGAGCTTATTTTGTCGGTCAAGAGCGGCCGATAGAAATCTGGCAATTTATCGATAATTTGCTCGATTGCATGGGCCTGCCGCCGGTGCCCGGTCGTATCCCGGCCTTTCTAGCAGTGACAAGTGGGCTGATTATGGAAAAGTACTATCGTTTTCGTTACCGTTACGACAAAGAACCACCCATGACGAGGTTTGTAGCGTTGAATCTGGCTCGTTCCTGCTATTTCAGTCATGCCCAAGCCAAACGTGATTTTAAATACAAACCTCGGGTATCCATCGAGGAAGGTTTTAAGAATTTACGAGCCTCCTTAGTTCCCTAAGATCGTGCATCGGCTGACTCTTAATCACCAAGCGTTTGATAGAGCAAGGCTCTAATTTTCCAATCCAATACATTCGGAAAGGCTTACGAACTCATAGCCCCGAGCCTTGAGTTGCGGAATCCACTCATCAAGAAGGGAAAGTGTCACATCTTGGCGCTCATGGTTGAGATCGAGGATGGAGCGATTAAGAGAACCGCTAGGCTGAGCATCTATCAAGGCTAATTGCTGCTCAAAACGTCGGTGCAGGAGCTCGCGGTCTTCGATTTTTAATTTCCAATCGTAGCGATCAGCATTCCAACGCACTGCGGAAAATCCTATACTTTTAAGCGTGTCCTGTACGCGTTGATCTATGTGGCCGTAAGGTGGGCGCACAACACGACTATCGCGTTTGATCTTGTCGTCGTAGCCTAGAATTTTGATCAGCAAATGTTGGGTACTCATCACCTCATTGAGAATATCTTCGGGGCTTAGTTGGTCCAGTGAGCGATGTGACAAAGTATGATTCGAAACTTGGTGGCCTTTGCGATAAATGTGTTGGACGCGGAGTCTGCCTTCGGGGTTGCGCAAGTTTGCCCCTATAATAAAAAATGTAGCTTTGATCTTATGGTGATCAAGGATCGCTAGCAGACGTTCCGTATTGGCGGATGGCCCATCATNNACTTAGAGCGTACTGCATATCTTTTTTACATTTGTGATGCAGGTCGAGTGGCAAATTTTGGACTTGCGCGAGTTCTTTGGCACTCGTCAGGCGACAGAGCCCTTCGTTGCAGTATGAGAAGCTTTCAGTCGTTTCATCGTTGACATCAATACTTTCGTTGATGCTCTCAGAGTTCGCTCGGAGGGGAGAATATACGAGATATGAGAACAATAACAGCAGAGGAATTCGTGACGATACGCGCATAGCATGGCTCCTATGAAGTTTTTAGGCTNNATTTCAGACTGCTCCGTTTGTGCCTTGCAATAAACTTGCGCCAATGAATAGGGCTTAAATGAAAGGACCTTCAAACTTCGCAAGTGTTACTGAATTGCTAGGAGGGTGAAAAATCTAATGTATGAATATTGCATTGATAATTATTATTGATGGAGATTTCGAAAATTCAAATTCTACTTCGATGTGTGTTCTGAGTCTTCCTTGAAGATTTTGCTAGCATAGTGTTATCCTCGCCAGCACTACCATCCAATATTTCTAGCGAGAATAATATATGTTTTCAAAATATGCCAAGTTCCTTCTATTTTTATGGANNATGGACGATCCTGTTTTGTCTTTCTGTGATGAGTCAGGCTTCGATCGATGATGCTAGCCTTAATTCTTCAGACGGTCGTAAAACAGAGTCTGCTGAAGACAATGCAGAGGGATCAGTTTCTGTTTATCTTATACCCACTACTAATCCCGACGTGCTTAGTGGCAGATATCGTCCTGGCTATAGCAGCTGGACTAATTTTGAAACGCCACCAGATGTGCAAGGAAACCACTTGGTGCCTGGAAAGTTCTGTGGGGCAGAAATCTGTCGTCTATTAAATTTCTATTACAATTCTTATACNNAATACTCGCGAGCTCATTACGCTTCCTAACAGCAGATTTATTCTGAGTCTATTTTCCGAGATCCCAGGCTTTGATCGGAGACTTAGCTCATGTGTCGGCATCGTTAGTGAGGATGAATATTTTGATCTAATATCTAAGGGGCAATTGCCTATCTCTCTTCCCGATGAAAAGGCTGGTCGACTTAAATATCATCTTATGCTTCATGATCTATTCACCCATCTTTTTTTTCAAGTATTGACTCCCGATACAATTCATTCTGTCATAAGTAAGAGGATTCGGATTTTTCAAAAGTTCCTTCGCATGATGCGAACTAAGTACGCAAACGATGAGACGATTCTAACGCTACTAAAGAGTATGCAATCGTCGGCTATCTATTTGTTCGACTATAGCCATGGTCAATGTTCTCTAAGCTATAGTTTTGAATTTGAATCCGATATATCTTCCATGCCCCAAGCTCAGATAAGGGACGAGTTTAGGAGTGTTTTAAAAGGTCTTTTGTTAGGCACCTATCTTACGCAAGGGGACTTTCCTAACAAGTATAAAAACCTCCTTGATTCAATTTCTAAAGATTGGAGCAAACTCACCGTTCAACAGACATTTTTAATTATGATAGTGAGCGCCTTTCACCTGATGGAAACTAAGCTCGCTATCGAAGATAGCCGTATTGNNGTATTGAGGAAGAAGCTTTAATCCAAGAATTAAAGAAAATCATGGCTTATGACAAGGATTTTTGGGCCAAAGTTTATCGGATTGTAGTTGATGCTCAAGCTTTTCAAAGTGAAGAATTTAGTTCGGAAACAATTGATTTTGAGAACCTGTATAGAGAAACCATACTTGGGATAGCGCAGCGTAGGCAGCAGCTTTTGCGAGCTCTACCCAATTACGTTCAAAGTTGGCCCGGTGGGTTTGGATATTCACTGCGTTCAGCAACGGTAGAGGAAGAAGAATCGAAAGGCCCTAGCGAAGGCTCAAGTACTGGACGCTCCAGCGTGAATAATGCTATAGGCGAAAATGATAGCTCAGATGCCTTTAGATCCTCATTCTTGGAACTTACCGCTGCCGGGCAAGACTATGTCCGAGTAGTTCTCAGAAGCATTGAAGACAATATAGATATTAGCACTTTTCTAAGTCGGCTCCCAGCTGATGTCATCTCTTTCTTACTGTATTGGCAAATTGTAGGTAGTGAGAATGGGATTCCCTTGCGAGGATAACACGCAGGTGCTAACTGGTGACCTCTCGGCTCGCATTCTCATGAGAACTAGCGGCTCTTAGATGGCCAAGCTGCCAAGCTTTCCTCCAAACCATCTGTATAGCAGATTGGGTGTGCTAATCATTATGCGAGGATCTATCCCGTCTGGAAGGTTGGCACTAAATTTTGTTTGTTGACCAGCTTGAGAGTAAGTAGTTTCAGCGAAGGCTTCGCCTTTTGTTCCACTGGGGGTGACGGTGTAATAGACAACCTTCCGCTTCTCTGTAATTTCAATGAAGGCTTGGGGTTTGCCACTTGCATCGCGAAGCGTTGCTACGTCACCATAACTGCTTAAATAGGATCTCCAATTGGCGCTTACGGTACCAATGCGCTCCCCTACATTGTCGAGAACGTGAGCGGTACCAATCGCATAGAGATCTGTGACATTTGCAATTGTATCCCCCAAAGGAGCAACCCAGTCGCCATTTTCGCTGCTGACACGGAGCAGTTGAAATTCACTTATAACCGTCGGTATAAAACCTTCGATTGCAGGACTCTCTTTTATCTGCAGCGGAACTTGTTCGACCATACTGTTGGCATTTGAAAAAAAGTTGCTGTGCAAAGGATAACTTAAGGTGCTGTTTCGGATTAAGATGCTGCGGAGATCGGTCTCTTTGCTGGGGGTGGCGTGAATAGCAGGCTTGCCTCGGATAGATAGATCTTTCATGACTTGACTTGTTAAATTCCATGGCACTGCAGGGAGTGTGCACAACGTGTAGATGCCTGAACAAATCCGCATAACATCACCAACAGTATATTTTGACTCGCCTATGGCAACGGTGGGTGCCTCTTCGAAACCAAATAAACCAAGGCCCTTGGAAGCCTCTGAGTCCACCTTGTCCCAAATGATGATCACATCTTGGGGCGCTAGTTTCAAAGTGCGCAGGCTTTGAATTGTAGAGATCGTTTTTTGCTGAGATGCCGGCACGGTAGCACTAGCCTTAACCACCTTTGCCGGTGCTTGTGATTCGGGTGCATTCGATGTTTTGCATTGCAGGAGGCCTGCACAAAAGATCACTAGTAAAATGTTTTTGCTCATAAGTCTCCAATCTCCCCTAAGATCTATAGTCTGCACTGGTCGGAACAATGGTCTAGTCTAGATCAGCCGTTGCTTTGTCTTTAAGCGCCAGTTGGAAGGTGGAAAACAAGCGATGCGAGGGATCTGGTGAAAGATTGAGCGTGCAACTATTGGGCGTGTCGAGTTGTTCGTAATAGTTGAGGTATTCCTCTCCCGTAACGGAGAGGCTAGTCGTGCGCCAGCTTTCCGCCTCACTGCCAGCTCCCGCTCGCAAAATAACCCCATGCGGCAGTTCAACAAAGTACGGTGTTGTCTTGGCTTCGGGGATCAGAGCCCACTCACCTTTGGTGTTAGGATCTAGAAAGTTTGCATATTTTTTGATGGAGATGACTTCCTTTAAAAAATCTGTCCAGATCGGCAAAGCGCCGACGGTACCATAGATATGTTGAGCACCGCGTCGCATCATCATATTCATGTCGTAACCGACATAGGTTGCGACAGAGTAACTATTCTCTGGATCGAGAGGTTTGCCTTTTTCCGTTGGGTAAGGCATAAATCCGGCAAAGTAGGCAGTCTTGTAGTCGTTGGTAGTACCCGTTTTGCCAAAGGATGGTACGCGCACTTGTCTTAAAGCGCCTTTAGCATCGGGTGATGGGTCAGGTGCCGATACATAGAGTTCTCCTCGCGCGCGCCGACCTGTCCCGTGGGTGATGACGCGACGAAGAATTTCACGCACTTGCTGTGCAATCTGTGGTTGCACCAACTGCTGTTCTTTGCGGTCAGCTTTATAAAGAGTATTGCCGAAGCGATCTTCGATGCGTTTGATAAAGGAAATTTGATTGGCAGGTCCTTCTTCAAAGAAGCGATAAACTTTGCCTGCCATAAAAGTTTGATAGATTTTTGCCACTTCACTTGTCGTTACATCATTGGATCCTAGAGGAAAGGAGAGTACAGCTTCCAGACGATTTTGAACACCCGACGCGTGGGACAATTTCACAAGGTATTTTAAACCCAAGCCGATGCGAAAATCATGGTGTTGAAAATAAGAGAAAAGACGATAGGGATCGTCTTCAGTCTTCTTGATATCTTCGACGTGTTTAGCAATCTGCTGCGTCAGTAAGTTGACCACTTTGCGTTGTACAAAACCGTCGATCCATACCGAGTCGGCAATCAAACCCAAACCGAGCGCAACATTCTCCGCTCCAGCATTTTTTACGAGGTCTTGGATGTCTTTAGGCGTCACCGAGCGCCCTGTTGGGTTTGGTAGCATGAAATGTTCGGAGCGTGGGAGATTTTGTTCCTCAGGCAAACTTGCATAGTAAGCCAGTTTAGGCAGCGGGGTCTCCCCAATCACTCGGAGATGCCCGAGGATCTGGCGAGCTGTGGGATCTTGGAAACTTGGCTCGAGACCTAGGCTTTCCACGCGACTCTGCAATGTGCGGAGCTCGCTCACGAGAAGTGTGTTGAGATCTTTGATCCGTAGGTAATTGTTAGCGACAAGTTCCTGCCGGATGCCCTTTTCTTTCAGATTGCCTTCTTCACCACCCGCGTAGAAAAGTCGACGCATTTCCTCAACGTAGCCATTTCCCCACCACATCAATTTAAGCTTCTTGAGTATGGTGTCATCACCGGCGAAGACTAAGTCCGGTGATAAATCATTGATCGCGTTGGTGAGTTGGAAGTTTTCCACCCCTTCATTATCCAGGGAAACACCCGTCTCTTTAGCAACACGGTAATGGTAGTCACGTGGCACTTCGTCAACGTTGGGGTCGAGACCCATCATTTTGAGCAGCTGTTTGAATTGGTCGAAATTTAACTTGTCGAGAAGGTGCGCCGCTAAAGATACCGACGCTAGATTTTCAGACATGACCCCGGCCCAGAGCATCGAGACGGACTCATAGGGCGAACGATGGTCAGGGCGTGGGAAGTAGAAGCGTCCCTGATACGGAAAGATTTGACGGGAATTGTCGAGCCGATCCAGGATAGACCAGCCTAACTGCAGAGCCGCAAAGTAGACCTCGGTTTTGAAAGCCGAACCAGCCTGGCGTTTAGCTTTAACAGCTCGGTTGTAGCCGAGCGTGTCAAAGCCCGACACGATGGCACGTACTTCACCTTTGTCGAGTGCAATAAGTCCCCCACTGATACTCGGACGTTTATGAAGTTCAAGAACCGCTTCATTCGTTTCCTTATCGAGAGCCATCACTTCTAAATAGAGAACATCACCGACTTTGATACTGTTCAATAAGGTTTGAAGATAGTGCTCGTAGCCACGCCCATCGACCATATTCAATATCTTCGCGTAGCGCACGAGAGATTCGTTGGAGATAGTGCCGTGGGGAGCTCCGAAAGAGATCTTGAGCGCGGCGCTCTTCGGTGAAGAACTTGTGATAGCCGTAACTTTTCCATAGACGAAGTCGTCGACCTTTAAATCCTGTAATGTTTTATAGTTCTCGCGTGCTTCGGGAGCAAATCCGGTGAGGATAGTTTCAAGACGCGACAAATTACGCCGCATCGCAAGTTGGGCAGCTTTTTGAAGATCCGCATCGATCGTGGTGAAGACCTTTAAACCAGCGATGCTCAATTCTTCGGAGCTCTTAATGCCAAGAGAGTCGAGCACTTCTCTTTTCTGAAGCTGTTCCTGAATGAGGTCGACGAGCGAAACCTCTGCGGTACGAAATTCACCCTTCTTAAACGGGACATCGGTCTTTATAGCTTGGGCATACTCCTCTTTCGAAACCCAACCCTGTTCGACCATGTGCGAAAGCACGTAATTTTTACGTTCATTGGCGTAGATCTTTGACTGGTCTTTTTCCTCTTTGGAAAATTTAATAAACGGGTTGTATTTGCCAGGCCCCTTCACNNATTCAGTTCTTTGACGTCTTTGTCGAAATAGTAGCGAGCGGCAATGTCGACGCCGTTGCCGTTGCCCACGACGTGGAACTGATTGAGGTAGAATTCCAGAATTTGCCGCTTATCGTAGATGCGTTCTAACTGCAGAGCGCGGATCATCTCCCGAAACTTACGGGAAAAGGACGGTTCCCAATCGTTGATGATATTTTTAACGGTCTGCTGCGTAATCGTCGAACCCCCACGGCGAAAGGTGCCACGCTTCGTGATGCCTTCAAAAAGACCGCTGGCGATGGCGAGTGGGTCGATGCCAATATGACGGTAGAAATTCTTATCTTCAACGGCAACCACCGCATTGATCATATGAGCCGGGATCTCATCGATAGGAACATAACGACGATGTCGGGACTCGAAGATGCTTCCGATACGGGTCTTGTCATCGTTATAGAAAAGGCTCGTTTCTTCTTGGAACATGGCGAGGATGGTGGTTTTTTTGAGCTGTGTATAGTCACCATAGCGTACTTGG
The DNA here is from genome assembly GCA_003136475.1 of Deltaproteobacteria bacterium. Taxonomy (GTDB): domain Bacteria; phylum Bdellovibrionota_B; class Oligoflexia; order Oligoflexales; family Bog-1112; genus BOG-1112. Next base: position 74 of record PLEQ01000163.1, on the reverse strand, counting down.
TAGAAGATATAAGCAATTCCGCTTAGGCCTCCAGCAATTACGAGAAAGACGAGGATGGTGGTACACCAGAAGAA
>PLEQ01000142.1:1195-12396 GCA_003136475.1 Deltaproteobacteria bacterium | reverse complement strand
GCTGTGAGTATCGGAAAAAGCTATTAAATTCACCAAAAAAGCGAACGAAAAAACCAATCTATTGTCGGATGTGTGGTGATGAAGTAGTTCACGATAAGAGTCTAAAGAAAAATCCAAGAACCTCTTTTTGTTCCGTAGAATGTGCTAATGAAGGTCATAAGATTTCAATTGATAATCATTGGACTCGAAAGGTTAGAAAGGCTGTAGATGGTGCAGGATGGGAATTTAACAACTTCAAAATAGGAAACTGAAAATATGGATTTTAAATCAAGAATAGATCCCTCACGTAATACTGTAGGGTCTATTTATCGAGACGCTCAAATTAGTGGTGAAAAGGGAGTTGTGATAGGAGATGTTAATCATGAAATTAAAAAAGATCTCGTAAAAGATATCAACGAAGCGATTGAGCAAGGAACTAAAGAGATGGGAGATAAACCATTTTATTTAGCCATCTACGAAAAATATGATCTGATGCTTAAGAGAGGTCTAGTAAGGATTCGTAAAATTACGAAATATAGACCATACCCCGAGCAAGATAGCATGGTGTTTCATGCGTTTCCCAATGGCGATGTATATTTTTGTTGGGAATTACCACATCGCTCGCAGATGCTAAACATGCTAATGAATCCAGGCTTATTCGATGAAACTGTTTTAGACCCCATTCGCCGATGGGAGAATATGCAATTAGAATACTTTGGTTTTACTAAAGATGAGAATGGGAATTGGGTAGAGAATATGTTTTATCAAGGAGATCAACTTATGGGAAGCAAAGATGGAGAGAAAAAAGTAAAGATTGTTATGATTTAAAGATGACATATGTAAGATTTGCACTTACTTCTCGTAACAGACATATGCCTGGCGCGCTTTAATCTGCATAAGCATTTATGATATAAATGCTCCCAGTAGGCCTCGAACCTACACCAACTTTTTTTATCAAGTGTTCTCCACGACGTATTTTGGGGGACCAAACAAAAAACGTTTCTCGTAGCATATTAAACTATGGGAGCAAAAATCAAAGTATCAGAAATCAATTATTTCTTTAAGCTTTTTTTTGGAATAGATGGCATTTGCTGAACAAGAGGGGGATTTCCTGTCGTTCGCATGACTTTTTTCTTGGGAATTTTCTTCATTATAATCTCATGCATCAAGCTTTACATGGTATTTTTTTACCATGTAAAGCGGCTTTACCTTTTAGGTTCATGCAAAGTTAGAGTCATTCCTGCGCGTCTATCATCTAGATTTTGCATATCCTCTCGCGTTCTTTGAGGTTCTCGTGGAAACGCTAGGGAATATTGCTCGTCCATGCTGATGGGGCCCTTTTGGATCTCAATTCTACCTGGTCGATCTTTAGATGATGATTTAGCCATTAGGAATATCTCCCATGATAAGCTTGTTTCTCGACCGTAGAAGCTTCAGTACCTTGGAATTTATCTTGACGCTCAATATAATCTAAAGTCTTGCTGAATCCTTCTTGAGAATAGTCCTTACTAGGTTTTTGGTAGTCTTTAATTCTTGGTGACATATCACCTTGATTTAGACCTGCCATAGCCATATCGCCGCTTGGCATCCCACCATCTCTTTTCCCTGCAGTCCCTTTTTCACCTGGGCTCTTGTAACCACCCTGACCTTTTTCAGAACGGCCACCATAATTTTTAGCCATAATAACACCTCGTATAAATGCATTTAGACACTTTTAATTGTTAAGCAACATTTTGTTTATCCGCAACAACTTCCTTTTCAGGGTTAGCGACTGGACTAAGTTCATTGAGGATTTGCACTTGAGTCATTAAATGATCAAGGTCCATGCCTTTGAGTTCCTTAAGCGCTTTAACGACATTAAGAAGGCTTGCTGTATCCTCTTGGTGCGCCCGACGAAGTTTATCTTGAGCAACTGCACTATCCGTTTGAATTTTAGCCACACGCTCTTTTGCAAGTCCTTCTTGACTATGTGCATATGCTACCTTAGTCATGTTATCTACTTGCATTTGCTGCATTTGCAATTCTTCCATTTTCTGTTGTTGCTCTTGTTGCGCTTTCTGCTTCTGCATAACTTTTTCGATAATGCGGTCTTTGTTTTGAAGAGTCATACATTCAAGGATTTCATCGGGAGGAATTAGGTCAGGATAAAGCTGTTGAACATGTAAGATTTGGGCGAGTTCTAATTGTTGCTGGCTTTCGGTCAACGCTGCCTGAACAACTTTGCACCCATATTTAAAGAATATCTTATTGTCAAATTCTGCTGTCGGCTCTTCTCCTATAACCTGTCTCACTTTACCATAGGTCCAATTCTTTTGAATGTATTCAATTTCAATATCTCCACAGAGTCTTTGCGATTCATCTGCCTGATCAAATAGACGTTGTAAATTTCTCGCAGTAGATGCCTGCCTCATCATTGTAATAATGCCAGCTTTGTCATCAATATCTAGCCCCATAGCTTTGGGATCTATGCCTGAGATATTATAGAAAATTCCCTGTAGCATTTCTTCCATTTGCAACATGACAGGAGAAGGAGGAACGATAGGCATCGCCTCGACAGNNCAATAGATAGAACACGACCATGACCTGAATTTAAAGCATCTTCAGGAGTAACTAGAGCGCCCTTTTTGACTTTAAGCCCCTGCTGTTGAGCATCCAAAATTTCTAAATTACTGACCTTCAAACGATTTAAAAGATATTGAGGATCTCTAAGGTCTCGCATAGCCCCGCGAAATTTATATGCGAAATACGGCGTATCTGCTGTAAAATATGCGAGCATAGGTACCACGGGGTAGCGATCCATGGAGTAAGGGTTAGGTTCATCGACGATCACTTTATCATTTAGGATAATGCTCCTACGCACTGTAGGAACCTGCTTTTTGATAGTTCTAAGTTTACCATTAAAAGCTTGCATGATCTCTTTTAATTGCGCAGGAGAACCTTGGAATTCTTGGCATTCTTCTGTTTTCTTATCTACTAAGAAAATGGCCTCTCGACTGGTCAGATACCAATATTCATCGAAAGCAATAAGATTAGGAAATTGGATTTGGTAAACTTCAGGCATGTAAAAGAATTTATCATCGCGATAAGTCCCTTTAGGAAGGGATAGGATCTCATCGGCAAATTGAGGGTACATAAGCGCAGCTTCTTGGCAATCAAAAAATGTTCTCACCCACCAGAAACGTGCATCACTCATATCATGTTTGCGGAAGTACGGGTCAAAGAGGCATGACTTCATATCGACATACCTCCATCGAGGATCTGGACTAATAGGATCTTTCGTCGAATCCCCATACATATACATGAAGCCGAGACCTTGAACAACACCCCCTAGTTCAAAAGCATCGCTAAAAGTTTGATGAAAACCACTCTTGTGGTTGTGGTATAAACACTTTGTCATTTGATCGGCAGTTTTTTGCATTCCATTATGGATGGGAATAACTGACGAACTTTTTCGTGTCTGCCTTTGCTGCCCAGATATCGCCTGAGATATTGGATTCATGATATTGAAGTTCCAAATTTTCCTACGATATGTTGCAACGCCTGGAAAAATCAAACCCCAAACCTCTTGATCGCCCATAGTAAATCGCTGGTCGACATCGGCTTGATACCATTGCGTTTGTAGTATGTTGATGCAATCAGAATAGTTCTTTTCCATACTCTGCCGAAGAGAGATATTTAATGAATCTTCGGGCCAAAAAATTGGGTCGTTATTGCGCATTACTCACCCTTGTGATATATTGCTTTCATCGTGTAGGATATATTTTATTATGTGCAAGGATCTTAATTATGGAAAAAATGGAAAAGCCTAACATTTCTCATGACGATTTGTTAGATGTAAAAGAGATGATTGTAAAAATTGAGAACAGTATTTTTGAAATACTTGAAGGTGAAAGTAAACCTTTAGCTATATCAGCTTTAATGAGTGCCTCAATAAATTGCTTAATGGGTCAATGTAGCACAAGGAATGAAGTTTTATTTTATAAAGAATTATTTATAAAGGTGCTTAACAATTGCGTAGAATCGATAAAAATCGTTGAAAAAGAAAAGGAATTATTATGAAATTGAAAACTTTTTTGCTCTGTCTATCAATATTTTGCTTTTCCAATCTTTACTCTTCGGATTTTGATGAATTAATGTGGGAATGCGCTTATCATGGCAACTATGAACTTACTCATCGCTTAGCACTTGTGAGAGAAATTCATGATCTCAATGATGAATTATTAAATCAATTTGTTATGGCGTATGTTTTATGGAGCCTTAATGATCAGGAAGGTGTCAAGCAGATTGTTGAAGGGGTAGATTCATTTTTGGAATATCAATTCATTATAAGCCCTCGCCTTCAATATGATTAATCTTTTTTTCTTTATTCTTGCGACATTTTATAAACCTTTTTTCGTCACATACCTCGGGATCCCACAAACAATCAAGTAAATCTTTAACGTCATTAAGGCTTAAACCTAAAGGTTTTCCTTCTTTATGCAAATCACGCAATTCATTTATGATTTCCTCACAATGAAATTTAACTTTTTTTACAGATTTCTTAGGTGGATTATACCAACAGTTGCTCAGCATAAAAATTACTCCCTTTATTTTTCATTTTTATTTCTTTCTTCAAAAATACTCTTTGCATGAAAAAAAGCCATCTTTTTTTCATCATCTNNATCCCACTTAAGAATATCTTCTATAAAATCGGCTTCCTCTTTGGTAATAGTCGGAAGAAGCTCCAAGAATTTTTCTATTTTATCTAACATCGCTCTTCCTTTTAAATCTCATAACTTTTCCTGCTCTGGGTGGATACATTATGTGATCTTGATCGAAGTCTTTCAAATATTCTTGAGTTGCTGCGATCAGCGATAGTAATGTAATTGAAGAATTTTTGGCCCTTGTGGCCTCTTNNACTATTCGGATGATATTTTGATTTTTTTGATAGTTTCAATTTTATGTATGTATATACTCGCCATAATAATTCACTTTCGTCATAGAATTTACTTGTGGGCTTACTCAAAAGTGTTGAATCGTAAAATTGTTTCACTTGAGGAGGGTGTGCAGTTATTGTGATAATTTGCGTCATCTATCTACCTCGATTTGAGCGTTCGGATATTCTTCACATGCTTGAATAATAGATACAATAGATTTCTTTAAAATATCGTATGTTCCCCATCCATTAGAAGGCTCAAAATTTTTATATTTTTCTGGTTCAGCAACCAATGAATCTAATCCTTCCTTCAAATGGTGTGTAATCTGATGAGCATAAATAAATCCATTTTCGTCAGGTCTCCAAAGGCACTTATATACTCCACATAAATCGGCCATCCGACCTAAATTATGTGTAATATTTATATGAAATAAGGTTCTAGCATACTCACTTTTATGTTCTAAACCACAATGCTCACAAATACAAACTTGTTCTATTTTTTTATCTTTAAGAAAGAAACCTAACGACATGGTATAAACCTTTTTCCTTTTCTTTATCTTTCTTTATCCTTAAAGCTAAGCCATAAGGGGTCATTTCTAAATCGTTTATATCATAATCTATTCCTTTTTCATCTAGATAAGATTTTGTTAAAAAAGTATCCTGACAAAATCTTACACCAAAAGTACAATCCAAAGGAGGTTTATCCATCATTGGAGGTTTGTAAATGAACTGACTACACCAAACCTTTTTATCTTCCATAACTTCTTCTTTCCAATATTTTGTTATCATTTTCGTGGCGTCACGAAATAGATATAATTTCTTATTACTCTTTATCCTTCCTCAGACATTTCGGGTAAATCTATCCAATGAGTAGGACTACTATGAGTTAGAAATGGCACACCATATTCATTTTCAGGTTTTCTTCTATAATCAGGATGACTAGCTAACCAAACAGGCGAACCAGAAATTGTTTTAAAATATGTTGCAACCCAACATCTTTCGCCATCAGTAACTAAAACATCAACATAGTCTTTAGGAGACTTAAGCTTTAGACTAATCCAATTCATGTCTTCTCCGGTGGTTTCGGCAAAGGCATCCAGTGCGTTACTTTCATTCCAACTACAGTCTTTGAATCACAATCATAATCTTTTTTATCCTGAAAACTATAAAAGGAACACTTTCTAAGTTTTTCCGAAGAATAAATTTGACCAATATGATAAGTTCCATTATCGACATAAAAAAGAATATCTTCGTTTCTAAAAGGATCAACTTTCCATATATTAAACATTAGTAATCATATCTCCAGTCATTTCTCAAACCATGATTTATAATGTATTTTGGCTTTTTCTATGTCACTTACGAATTCATCATAGGAATGCCCTGAATAGGTATACCCCAGAACAAAAATGCTAAGCATAGCGGAGAACCATATATTACCCTCGATTTGTTTGTTATTTGCTATAAAATCTTTTAGCAAAAGAATAGCTTTATCTACCTCTTGCTGATCAGTTTCTTTGGGTTCTCTCTTTTTAATATCGTTCATTGATCTTTCTCATGATTAATTTCTAGGCGATCGATTAATTCATCAACAAGTCTTATTATTTCCATAGGAGTAAGACGCATTCCTCTGACTCGAACGGTATCCATTCTTAAAGGATCATAACTAGTTAATCCATCCGTGCGGAGATATTCACTCCAGATCGCAAATATCTCATCATTTCGCAATCTATTCCATTCTCGACCAGTCATAGTTAAATCCTCAATTTAATTATTTTCATTTCTTAGTATCCTTTTTTAGATCTCCTCGAACGATTGCGACAAGTCCCTTAAATTCATTAATCAAAAGATTCAGTTTGTCGATGTTCTTCATATAGTCTTCAAACTTATCACAATATTTAGTAGCTAACTCTAACTTAGCTTCCGCTTTATTTGCTTCTGTTAGTTTCCTAATATTATCATTTAATCTGTTGAAAGGGGCATATTCATCCTCAGAGGATAGCGCCTCTTCGATACCTTCTATAACCTCGTGTTTTATATCCTGCTTTTCATTCATACGTTTTTCAACTAAATCAACCACTTGACTTAATTTAACATAAATATCACATAATCTTTCTTCGAGTGTTGTCATAATCCATAATACCTATTTACTGCTTTTATATCCTCATCGGCCCCTCGGCCATCTCTTTTTTCTATTGACTTCAAACCTATAGACAAATACCGAAACGCATCGCTATTACTTACTAAAATTCCATTAGCATAATAACAGTGATCATGTTCAACTTCTATATNNCTAGACGTACCGTGCGTTTAAATAATTCAGTGGCACAATGCTGACTACATGTTCTTTTCTTTCTGTATTTGTTAATGAAGAATCCTGTGTGACATATTTCACAAAATCTTTGTTCGTTATCGATGCCTTTAAGATTTCTTTGTTTGGTTTTACAATTTCCGGAACACACTGTTTTTCTACTTGGATAAGGAGTTTCAGTTTTCTTGTTACATACTTCACAAATGACTGTAAACCATTCTCGAACAATCCATGCTTTCTTTCCATTTTCTGAATGCCTTTTCTTACCCTCTTCACTAGCATGCCATTCTTTTGCCTTATCATTAATTTCTCGAAGCTGTTTTTTATTTCCATCGCTTCCGATCCATTTATTTCTTTTGGCATCAAGTGAAAGATGGTCGAATTTATGCAAGCATTGTAAGTTTGATATATCATTGTTTTTTGGGTTACCATCAATATGATGGGTGTGGTTATCTTTTGGAATTTTTCCATGATGGTACTCCCAAACATCTCTATGTAGTTTAGTGCTACCTTTGATATAGAATCCATCCCAACAATAGGATTTTCCATTAAATAAAACTTTTGTTTCTGATTCATTAATAAGAAAATATCCCTGAACCCTAAATTTATCTTTTCTTCAAGGCAACCAATGTATTTCTGACATATTTCGTAACCATCTTGTTCATTATTAATGATAACGTCATTATACATTAATGTATCCGCATAATCAAGATGTTTATCTGTAAAAACCTTATGGTTTCCTGTACACAATAGTGATTTATTTTTAGAGGTTTTAATTTCAACAAGATCTTTTACAATGTATTGAAACTTATTTAAAACTTTTCTAAAACCAGTGGGAGTTTTAACTACATCTCCCACCAAGATTTCTTCCATTTTAACTTCGCCTTTATCAGTGCAAATTAATGTTGAACCAGTTACACAAGCATGGCTATGCTCATCATGAAGAGGTGTGTTTTTATAGCAACCAAGTCTATCATCCCACACTTTCTTATAGGCTTCGAGGTGTCTAAGCCCTTTGCTTGTTTTTTCTTCATCAAAGACGCATCTCGATAGCATTGATCGAACGGTTTGAATGCCCTCAAGTTTGTCGCATTCCTTGATGTCCAATATGATAATCTTGCCGTCGAGGAGAGGAGTAACGTAGTCAATATACTGCGTCTTAGCTCCAATGTCTCTCTTTCTTGCATCATGAGGGAAGATATGACGCCCAAACCGATATTTTTGTTTGTTAAGCCAGTCACAATAATGAGCCGCTCCTTCATCCCAATTTTCGTAATAGTTGATAATTGAAATATTTCCGCCACGATTTACCTGAAAACACCATATAGAACTAAAATCATCAAGCCCAATATCCCAAGCGGTGTGAACAGGAAGACTATCGTCATAAGGAACGCGGCAGACGCCATTAGTAGCACGAATTTTAGCAAGCTGCTGACCATAATATAGGCCTTCATTAGCGCTTTCAAATGCCTCCCTGGGGGTTGATGGGTATTCCTGTTTCATGCTATCGCCTAGCATTTTGGATTTCATTTCATACCAGCGACGCTGTTCTTCGTCAATCTTTCTTTTTCTTTCTAATTCGATGCTATCGAGGTACTCATTTGTTTCCTTACTCACAATGATTCCTGTACCTGGTTCTCGATATCCAGGCTCGTCAAACCAGGGAAAAAAGAAGAAACGCTGTTGCATCTGGGACAATGGATATCCAATCTTTGAGAGTGCTTCGGCTGTCTTGCTAAACTCGTAGAAGTATCCTTCTCGCCCTTCGGCCGTAGATTCAATTGCAACGATTTGATCTGATGAGACAGTGTTAAGAGATCCTGTGACAATCTCTTTTGCAACATCTGGTGACTTAGCACATATTTTACCGAATTCAGATATGAGGAGTCGCTGATAGGTTCCAGAGCGAAAGCCTGTAGAAACTCGATAGCTTGAGCCATTCTCAAAAGCGAGTTCTCCACTTCTATCATTTGTTGCGCTATTGAAAGTTCTTGTCCATTCTGGCATTCTGTCATAAGCGTATTTTACCTTTGATTTAAATATACTTTCAGCATCTTCTTTTCTATGGGCGATGATGCCTGAATGCATATTTGCATGCCAAAAGCAATCGTCCAAGAATTTTATTGAAAAATGGGTTGTTACCCCAAGTTGTCGTGCTTTAAGCACAAGCATTTGATACCATTCTTTGTTGAATAGCTCTTTCTGTGCCCAATTTAGATTGAAAAGGATTTCGTTCCCTGATTTATCTGTGATGTAGTAAAGATGGGTTAGACGCCAAAGCTTATCGTTAAGCTCTTCTTGTGTGGGGATGTATTCCCGGGACATATTATGAAAAAGCTATTTTAAAGAAGCATGTACCCAATCCCATAAATAAAAATGAAAGTGTGGCACTGATCATCAAGATTGCCAATTCGTGAAGCTCGTATCTCATTCAAGATTCCTTTTATTGCGTTGCACTTCATCTAACACTTTTTGCTTTTCTTCTTCAATAGCTTTAGCTTCGCTTTTAAGTGCTGAGGCGCGACGAGTAGCTTCTAAATTTAGATCGTTATCCTCACTTTCTCTTAGCTCGGGATCATATAAACGCAAATATCGATGAGCAATAGATTGATTAATAGTGCCATCGATCCATTTTTCAGCTAGATAAGCCTGGGCTGCCTCATAATATGGACGGAATTCTTGCTTCTCAATCATATGTTTCCATTGAGCGCGAAGGAAGAAATGTTTCTTAGCGAACCATTCACACCATCTTGCACGAAGTTCACCTTTTTTCTTCTCTGAAGCCCACTCAAGCAGGTCTTTGCCGAGTTCAATGAGTTCTTCTTTATCGGGAATAGAAGTGCGCGGTCTACCAGCTGGCATTATTGTATCTCCAGGTGTATTTTGATTTGAATTTCTTCGGGTTCACCATCGAAGTTCTTTTTAGCTTCTTCAATGCATCGTAAGATGACGGGATTTTCGTCATCGCATGAATAGTCTTCATAGACGAGGAATTTCTGTCTATATGTGCGGTCGGAGTCTTTTAAAATTACTGTAAGTTCTGTCATAAGCTCACAGTAAGTAATAAACAAATATTTAGTCAAGCTTTGCTAAGATTGAATCTTCTTTGACGATAAGGAATTTTTCTTTTTCATATTCAATTTCAATTCCATAATGATTTTGGAGATAGATGATATCATTAGGTAAAACTTTGGTAACTTCATCGCCTATGGAGATGACGCGAAATTGTGATGGTTTTGAGTTTTTTATGATCAAAACGCCGTGGGTTTCTTCGATAGGTTTAATGATGATATTCTTGGCAATGGGGACGAGCATGATATTACCTTGGTTAAATCTCTTTAATAAATATTAAATATTGTGTTGCGAATAAAATCAATGGGAAATATAATATTTTGCTGTGAGGTAACTATGGCAATGCAGTTAGATTTTTTTACTGAGAAAACGGACATTGACTTTTTGAAAGAAGAAGTTAGTATTGTCCGTCAGAGCAGTGATAAGGTGAGGAAGAGCTTATTTGCTAGGCACAATGAGCTTTGTAAGATGTACATGGAATTGCATGAAAGAATGGAAATAATCGAAAAAAACATATGTATAGGAGTGAAGTAATGAAAAACAAAACTGAAGAATATTTGAATAATTTAAAGAGTTTGATTGAATTATATGGCACATTAAGTAAATTGCATGAGCAACATAAAGAAGATGATTGTAAAGAAGAAAAAGAATGCGATTGCAAAGAGGAAAATGATGAAACTAAATGTGAACACATTTTATCTTTACACAAAGACCTTAATGAATTTCATGATTGGGCCGTGGGTGATTTTTACGAAACTGGGGCTTTGAGTAAAAAACAGAGCAGAGATTTATGGAAATTAATGCATAATGATTTGCCAATACCTCGCATTTTGCAAAGCGAAGAAGATGTCGATGTAATTGAGTCTACAGTATGTTTATTTATGGATGCATATCCATTATATTTAGAAGAAAAGAAAAGAAAAGAAA
>PLEQ01000142.1:0-1177 GCA_003136475.1 Deltaproteobacteria bacterium | reverse complement strand
TTTACATCTATTCGATCTAAGGAATAATTTAAAGGTCTATCGCCCATATCTGAAACAAAGTTTTCAAATGAATGAAGCCATCTTTCGCAAACTTTAATCCCTCTTCCTCCGTAATGAATAAACTCTTTTCTATTGGGTTTTGTGCATCTTGCAATCATATTATAATAAGTTTGATAAATTGGATCCCTAGAATGTCCATGGGTTGTCCATTTTGGTGCAGCACATGCTTTACATTTAGTAGAAATTCCTTTTAATAAATGATTTTGCAAAATATGATCTTTTCTACCGCATTTGCATTCACAAAGCCATTTAACTGAAGGTCTTTCAAAATCTTTTTCAAGTACTATCCAATCTCCAAAATGAAAACCTTGAAGGTTTTGATAAAATTTATTTTTAGGGTGACCCCAAAATGAATTTGCAATATTATGAGGATTTGAAGAAGATTTTCTACAAAGAATATAACCTTTTTTTGGCCNNGTTACAAAGTAGTTTTTTATGATTTAAATTAATCCAATTTCTATATTCATAAGTAATTTTTTCATGAGTATTATGCCCATGTTTAAAGTTTTGATAAGAAATACGACAAGAAGGACATTGAACAGATTGATTTCTTAAAATAGCATAAGCGAAAACATATTTTTCTAATGCACATTCGCATTGACATAAAACATACCAAGATGAACCTCGTTTAACCCAATCATCTAATATTTTCCATTTCGCAATTTTTGCGTTAGGGTGCATTTTCTGTAAAACCTGTCTCATTAAATAAGATTTGGATTTTGATAGAATAATTTTTTTCTTTAACTTGTCGAAACTCAAATGAGATTCTTTCATCATTATCGGCTCTCCCTGGTTTTAATCCTGGAATTAGCATACCAGAAATACAATCAGAAATCCATTTAAAACTCATTGGAAGATTGTCATGTTTATCTAAAGTACGAGGAGCAAATCTTGTAAGGATGATTTTTACAGGAAGATTAATATTATAAATATATGAATTTAGTGCTAAATATACTGCTTTTTGTTGCATTTTATGTCGCTTGTGTTTTTTTTGCCAACATTCACAAGAGTTTCCTTCAGAAACAGTACGAATAGGAAGAATAATTTCAACGACTCCTGGTAGAAAAACCGATTGATTAGTTTCAATTTTCGATTTATCCTCAAGATTTGCATTAGA
>PLEQ01000479.1 GCA_003136475.1 Deltaproteobacteria bacterium | reverse complement strand
GAGAACTTTCCACTCTCAAGTATTATGCCATGGCTTCCAAAAAAGCCGTGGATTTTGGGATGAAATGCAAAGATGTTGTAGAAAAAATTGACCTTGGAAGGTCCTCAAACACGATGACTGAACGCCTACGGTTTGCCCTACATATGAGCTTCTGCCAGGCATGCAGGAATTACTCTGATGCAAGTAAAGCCATCAAACGAGCTATCAAGGAGTTAATACGAAAGAGCAATAAAAGCTCTCGCATGGACAGACTAAACAAAGAGCTAATGGAAAAGCATGCAAGAAAGAACAAAGAACAGGAATAGTCTGGTGCTATCCCTCGACTCAAAGATGCACGGAACGCTGCTAGTGCCGTAGCTAGAAAAATCTAACCACCTGCTGGATTTCACCAACACTGANNATGGGTCACTCTCTACAATGTCTGCTGGATTTCACCAACACTGAGCCACCCTATTTCACCTAAATTGAGCCACCCTATTTCAGGCAACTGAGCCACCTGATTTCACCTTTAGCGAAATCAATCCCTATTTAAATAGGCTCGCTGAGAAAAAATCTAGAAAAGATATTCACCTCGTTTTCGATATCGACAACACCATTCTCACTCCAAATATAGAAATTGAAGATCTCGAACGTGCAAAGATTGCAGAGCGTGCGACCGATGGTTTCTACTACAAACAAAAAAATGACTACCTTTATAAATTCAAAGAGACAGATCCAGACAATGCTAAACAGAGTGCCTACCGCAAAGCAGTTGACGAGTGGAACGAAGTTGTTATGGGTATTTTCGGCGAAATCCCTTACAAATTAGTTGATCCAAATTTTGTAATTTGGTTGAATGAAAGGCACGATGAAGGTCATCCTAGTATGGCTCACACGGCACGCGAACCAAGTTTGGAAGCAGTGACAGTGAAACAACTTGCGTCTTTTGGAATTGATTCTTCCAAACATCTCCTCCTGCAAAATAGTATGGAAATCTTAACAAATGATCTAGAACCAGCACTTTTCCAAAACGGAATTTATACTGTAGGCTGCGGTGGAATCAGTGCAAAAGATCATAAAGGCAATCGCTATATGAACTTGATCGAAGGGCTCGCAGATGCTGATCAAAGAGATTTCATCGTAGTCTTTGTTGACGATCCTATGGAACATGTCGAAGGAATGGTTAAGATACTTAAACAACACGGAATACGCTGCATAGGTTTTCACATCACCACCATTTCAGCAGAAATCGAACACCCGAGCACAGGTGAGGAATCACATCCACAGCCCTGAGATTTTTCGTAGAGAAAAGCGTTTGAGTTTGTTTCCGAAGAAGACTTATTGACTGGTCCGGCTTAGGGAAATGTCATGCATTCTTATACATAATATTATTCATTTAGGAATCTATGCATAAGGAACTATATGCGATCCAAGGCAAACCTCTGTTTTTATGCTAGCCTGCTGTTTGTTGACTCTTTTACGCAAGCAAGCATTGTCGGAACAATAGATCCGGGTGTGTCCTTCTATGTTAGCAAAGCTATCGATAGCACAGACGCCAGTAAGATCTCTGACATTCTCCGCAGCAATGGTATGAAAGATATTATCACAGATGAAGGTGATACGACGATCCAAGCAGCACAGATCGAATGTGTATCCAGTAATACCAACACTGCGACAGTCCGATGCCGAATTTATACGAGCGATACCGAGGTTTCAGTTGCTCTTGATCAAGCACAGATTCTTCAAGAGGTTCTCTTGCGAAGAGGTGTCAAGTTTAACAATGGTGGCAAGATTGGACATTTGAAGTGGCTTTCTGCAAAGAATATTCTATGTCGGCAAACGAGTGAATCAAAATTATGTACTCTGGAAGTTCAAATCCCATCAGGCGACCAGAAGGTTCTTGAAAAAAAAGAGGTAAATAGCATAGCAGCAATTTTTCAACACGCTGGTGTTCCTGAGATCAAAGGCAAAGGTCCAGAAAAATTTCCGGGTTTCTCCAAACTTGCTACCATTCGCAGCATCACGGTTTTGGGCAATTCTGCAAAATGGCTACTCGTGTTTGATGGAAAAGAGATCGCATTGATTGAAGAGGAGATTGAACCTATACGTACTATGTTCGAACGAGTCGGTGTTCCCATTGAAAAGCAAGGGGGTATAGTGTCACAGGCTGAAGCGCTCGTCAAATTCGAAGAAGCTATGTGCAAGCCTCCGACTTGGTCGATATTCTTTGAAAAAAAATTGTTGGCTAGGTAAAACTGTCATCAGTCGAAGATCCAAGCTGTGTCGCTAAGACCTATCCGAATTTTTTCATAGATCTTGAGAAGGCGGAGAGGATCTGCCAACGGTAGCTGATCAGGAATAAACGATAAATTTTGGGATTAGCTGAACTTACTTTCTGCTTCTGCGTTTGTTGCCTTTACGGTCTTTGAATACATTGTCCTTAGTTTCAGATGAGCTAGCTTTTTGTGAATCGTTGTATATTTTGTTAGCATCGGTCTTGAGGTTCTCAAGCTTATATTCGAGGGCTGTTTTCTTTCATATTTCGCTCGACCGTCACAAGCTCAAGGAACATGAGCTATCAGCGTCCCGGAATCGCTGCTAAGCTAGCGGGTACAAGTGAAAACGTGCCCGGGGGTAAGAAAAGCAATGGGCTTACGGATACAACTTTCCGCACCTTAGGGGAATTTCGCACCATCAACGACATTCGCACTCTCATTATCAATTTTTTTTCCAACGATGTACCGGTCACCATCGGTGATGTGGGCGTTGTCGAAGATACCCTTGAAGACGAAACCACACGTACCTTTGTTAATGGCAATCGCGCATTGACACTCAACGCTTATAAACAGAGCGGATCGAACACCGTTAAAGTTGCAGACGATATGCGATCGTCGTACGCGAGAACATTTTTAGACATATTGAAATGGGCAAAAGCGCAATACAAGCTGCCATTGAGGGCACCAGGGAAGTGACTTTGGCCGTAATCGCTACAACCCTGACTGTAGTTGCGGTCTTCGGCCCTCTGGGTTTTCTAAGTGGTGTCGTCGGGCAATTCTTCAAACAATTCGATCTCACTGTCGTCTTTGCGATGTTGTCCGCTTACTTTGCTGGAAAATCGCATGGTAGCATCGACGATGGGCCGTGGCCGTATCGCTACACGAGCGGAGTCTTGCTCCGTGCCTTTGACCGTATGCAAAATTTTCTTGAATTCGCTTACGAAAAAACCGACATGCGTTCTACAGAGACTGAAGAACCAGTCCCACCGACAAGCACTGAAGCTGGTGACAGCGCCTAGCTAGAAGTTGTGGAAATCGCATTCCATTGACAATCGGTTCGCATTTTGCAAAAACTGCCGTCAGTGATGAGTATGAGTTTTTTCCGATAGGATCTTAACTAAAATATGCAAAAGACACCGATTTGTTCTGAAACTTACAAGATCGCCTCCTTTATGTTGAACCTGCAGGGGCGGGCGGGGCCTTTTTCTATTGTGAACCTCATTCAAGATATCGGATGGCTGCATGCAATCCGCTTAGGAATCAGGCAGCCTAAAAATCTTGGATGGGTATTTACACGCCAAGTTTTGACCTTGCAAAGATATCCGGTATGGCATGAAGAGCTGACGATTCGCACCTGGCTGCGAGCACCTGGGAAAGATCCTTTTCTCTATCGCGACTACGAGCTTTTTATCGGTGAACAGAAAATCGGCCAATGCACGAGCACCTTCGCAGTTATGGACTTACAATTACGCAAGCTTGCGCCGCAGGATTGGAGTCAGTACCCAGATGTTTGGCGCCATGAAGCTTGCCTCACAGCAAAACCAGGTAAAATCGAACTGCCCGTGGATGTGAAAGATCTCATCGTTTTGCAGGTGCGTAACAGCGATATCGATAGCAATAATCACGTCAACAATACCCGATACGCCCAGTGGATATTAGATGCTGTCCCCATTCAGCTTCTACGCTCCCCTATTCAGGTGAGTAAGTACGAGATCAATTTTCTGGCAGAAGCTAAACTGGGAGATGCGATTCGCATTCAAAAATCGACGAGTGAGGGTTTTGAGGGACCGAACTGCGTCGTACACTTTCAAGGCTTGCTGGAACAAAGCCAAAAAATAGCCTTCGCTGCGCGACTCAGCCTTCACAATATGCAAGATTCTCAGAAAGCCAGTTGAGATCTTTGCTATCACGAGGTGGCTACAATCAATTCCTGAAGAATCTCGTTGACCACTTTGCCTGTTGCATCAGGCTGCAGGCCGGATTTCTTCTGGCCAATGATCTCTAGAATCCATGAGGGTACCTCCAATGNNCCCTAAGAATGTGGGTTATAGCAAAGATTGTGATGACCTTTTTTCCAGGTCCGTAAAACCAAAAAACACGATAAGCCCCCGGTGTTTTGTTTTGCGCATAGGATTCAAATATGTCTTCATCGTTAGCTCCTTTGAGGGATGAATACTTATGCCGGCTGATCTTGTTCGCCTTCTGAATCCTTCAGCATCGAAAGAAAACAGACCTCTCAGGTGGTTCACATACTTGTTCTTCTAACCTTACCTCTTTCTACTCCTCTCTTGATCCATCGATCATCTCCCATTTAATTTCGACAAAGCCAAAAGACAGAAATTATTCAATCGATATGGACAACTAAGACTGCCAAGATGAAAATACTCAACTAAGAAAATAAAGTTTCCGATCTATTCCATGGGGTGGTGAGGGTGTCCGATATTTTCCAACCTCAATAATAGGCAATTACGAGGGATTCAGTAATGAATGTATCTATTTTTTTCATTCTGCTTCTCAATGTCTTGATCGGCTGCTCTACCAAAAAGTCATCGTCGGTGAGTCCAAACAAGGCAGAATCTTCGAGTGTTTCCCCTCAAGGTGTCGGGAAACAATCTGAGAGTGTGTGTCCAAATACAAGCGTTAACTTTGATCAATATTCTGAAGTTCGAAAAATTGGTTCCGGTTATGCGGGGACAGTTTTGGAAGTATGCGATATTAAGACTGGTAAACACTATGTGTTAAAAACATTAAAAGACTCAGAGTCTCTGCTTGCTCGCAAAAATGACTATACTGCTACGGTTGATATGGATCAACAGATCAAGGATCTTAACATTTCTACAAGAATCATTCAGCAATTGCCACCTTCTTCACTATTGCTGGATCTTATAAACGGAGTAACGCTGGAGAAGTATTTCAACTCTCCGAATCTTAAAGCAGACGAGGCATTCGGTGTCGCAATTCGATATCTTGATTTGGAAGAAAAACTTCTCAACATTGGAGTAATGCCCTTTGATATTCATGAAAATAACGTGATGCTAAGTCACGAGGATGGGAACTTACACATTGTTGATTTCGGCATGTTTGTCAGTTTAAACGAGGAAAGAACTTTTTTAGAAAATCATCCAGACCAAAGGTTTAAGCTATTCTCACCCGCGTTTTATAAGTTGCAAGGCGTGAAAGATGATGAGGCTACAAATTCAAAGTTGATGCAGTTTCAATTTCAAGATGCTGTTAAAATGGCAAACCTCGCATTTAAAGTTTCCGGGAAATCACCCTCAACAGAATTTACTGAACAAATCGATTTGGAGCTTAAGAATCTTGATAATATGCCTATAGATTCAATCGAACAGTTTGAAGTTGCTATTAAAAAATATGAGACTTCTATTAAGTCGCTGCGTTTTGCGTTAGTTCTTCATAAGACGGATGGTATGGCATCGGGCCATAGTCATCCACAGCTAGCTCTCGCATCGGGAGCTAGTTACACGGTTCCAGAGGGATTTGAAGCTCAGGAAAGTGGTAATCATGTCATGCTTAAAAACGCAAGCGGGAGCATCAAGATGTTCCTGTTTGAAAATTCCGAATTAGCAATCAATCTTATTATGAATTGATGGAGAAGGAAATTTTTAGACCTCTTGGCATGCTGCGCAGCACAGCAGATGTCGATAAAGGACTTGCAGATTCGAATTTAGCTATTGGGCATAAGATCGCAAATGGTCGCTATGTGCCTTCCACTTCATTGGAATTTGTAAAACCCTTTGCTCCTGCAGGTTCGATCTTTTCGTCTGCATCTGAAATGGCAAAATACTTAGAACTTGAGTTGAATCTAGGCCTTTTAGAAAATGGCCAACGCTTTATAGGTAAAAATAATCTGTCACATCGACGAAAGCCCCAAACAGAATTGAACGGAATGCTGGGAGCAAATCACTACAATCACTATGCTCTTGGGTGGCTTATTGGCAAGCATAAAGGACTCGATCTTGTCGCACATGCTGGATCTACGACAAGCTATGAGTCTCAATTCTCTTTCTATCCAGAAAAAAAATTAGGAATTGTAATTCTAACCAATGGGTTGGGGCAAGATGTTTATAAAGCGATTGAGGAGAAAATATTCGAACTATGGTTTGACTCCAAAGAAGGATCTGAGATTTCCTTAAAAAACATAAAATTTGACTATCAGGAATCCGATAAATCTCTAGATGAGTTTGACGATGGTGAGTTCTTCTATAATGAGCGTGGATTTCCTCTTGTAGAGGAACAAAGAGATTCTCTTGATCGCCTTATAGGCACTTATCACAATGAGTTCATCGAAAGAGTTCAAATAAAGAAAATAAAAAATTCGTATTGGCTCGAACGTGATGGCGGAAACAAAATGCAAATTTTAAGCGCTAATAAAGATGGAGGCCATGAGTTTGTAGTGAGAAATACATATGCAATGGAAAATATACCTATGAAGGTGATAGAACATTCTTTCAGCTTGGATGGTGGACGAGATGAAATAGAATATGTCTTTACACCGGTAAGCAAAGGGAAAGACGAGCTCTAGCCACAGTGAACACCTTCCTTGGGCAGTCAATTCTTCTAAAGAACCAACTAAAGTTCAATTTGGAGCCAGCCAAAAGGTTCTGCGTCCCGACAGGATCACGGATAGATCTCTCATCACAAGATCTCTATAATGAGACCGAGCTTGAGCATTTCATCGTAGATGCTGGCATTTTCGGGCCTGCGCACCCGAAAATTTGACCACTCCTTTCGACGCTTATTTTTTCGTGGTGGGACAAATCGGCAGCTGGCATAAAAGGTAGAAGTCTTTCGTAACAAAGCTTCCGATTTTGGTGAGGATCAATGAGATAGTCACGCCGATGCACCCATAATGGAATCCTCACTTGTAAACGGAGATGAACCGTTAACGTTCCACCTGGTTTTAGACGAATCGGAAACAAACTCATGAGAAACTCCTATATTCTTTCCCATGATAAATTTTNNATTTCATTAAAATTAAAAGTGCGCCAAAAGCGTTGGTGTTCTCAACCTTGTATCCACCCGACTCGAGTGTCACGATAGCAGTTCAAAACACTTTATACACCTGCCCTGTCTGCAAACCTTCAACGCTTCTACTATAAGCTAAGGCTGCACGGGCTGCAGGTATAGCTTCAAAACCGCGAAAAAAGGGTGCAAATGACTCCATTGATTCCTGCAAGACGTTCGGACTGACAATATTGATACGCAAACTACGAGGTAACTCGATTGCTGCCGCACGAACAAAAGCTTCGAGAGCTCCATTGACCATACTTGCGGATGCACCTTTGGCAATCGGATGTTCGCAAAGGATCCCGGATGTCAAAGTTATAGAGCCTCCATCGTGTATAAATTCACGAGCAGCAAGTGCAAGATTGATTTGTCCCATCAGTTTGTTTGTAATTCCGAGCGTAAATGCCGACGCTCCCAGAGCCTCTGCTTTCATTTCTGCGAGAGGCACAAAGGCTACTTCGCCGGTCGCACAGATTACTGCATCGACTTTGCCTATCTTGAGAAAGGTGCTGTGTACGCTTTGCGTATCGGTTATGTCGAGCGCGAAATCCTTCGACGTACGGCTGGCGATGAGTACTGTATGACGAGGAGACAGCTCTGCTTCAATCGCACGCCCTAAGGTCCCCGTGGCACCCACTATCAATATCTTGAGCTTTTTTTCTGACATAAAAGTTCCCCAAATTTGGAAGGAAAAACCGACCCTGGTTACATCGTACAGTTAGAAACTCTATTACGTCGTGAGGTCAGACTCTATTACGTCGTACGGTCAGGAACTATTGTCGAATTAGATCTGAATTTTTTTCACAAAAGCATGGATCCTTTCACGCATACTGTTCATTTCCGGAAATTGTTGAGACTAATGTCACACCTTCTGAAATTGATAAGATAGACAATGGTAGACAATGGTAAGACAATGATCAACAGAAATTTGGAGCCGAGCACAACGTGAAAACGAAGTCTGCTATCAACGAACGATTTAAAGCTGTTTTTCGGGTAGTTAGCGGCAATTTTTTCGAAATGTATGATTTTATGGTTTACGGGTTTTACGCTTCTGCAATTGGCGAAACTTTCTTCCCAAGCGATAGTGCCTTTGCTTCCCTCATGCTGTCTCTTGTTACGTTCGGTGCTGGATTTCTCATGCGCCCCTTAGGAGCTTTGATTCTTGGCGCCTACATTGACCATATCGGCCGTCGCAAAGGTTTGATTCTTACCTTAGGTCTCATGGCCCTTGGAACCTTCCTAATCGCCTGCGTACCAGGCTATGCGACAATCGGCCTGGCTGCACCTCTCTTGGTTTTGTTTGGGCGCTTGTTGCAGGGTTTCGCTGCAGGAGTTGAATTAGGCGGGGTATCGATCTATCTTTCTGAAATCGCTCCGCCTGGCAAAAAAGGACTCTATGTCAGTTGGCAATCGGGCAGCCAACAAATCGCAGTACTCTGTGTTGCTGCCATTGGCTTGATCCTCAGTCGATGGCTAAGCCCCGTTGCAATGGACGAATGGGGCTGGCGCATACCGTTTCTGATTGGTTGTCTCATTGTGCCTTTTCTGTTTTTGATTAGGCGTTCCCTACAAGAAACTCAGGCTTTTAAAGACCGTAAGCATCGCCCTTCATCTCGTGAAATCTATCGGTCCATGCTCGACAATTGGCAACTCGTCTTGACGGGCACACTGATGGTTGCCATGACTACGGCTTCTTTCTATTTGATTACGGCTTATACTCCCACATTTGGCAAAAACGTCTTGAAACTAAGCGCTTCCGATAGCTTCACGGTGACCGCATGTGTAGGCCTCTCCAATTTTTGTTGGTTAGCTATTTGGGGNNACTCCTCTTCTCAGGCCTAGCCATCCTCACGGCCTACCCAGCGATGACTTGGCTAACGCAAGCACCGACTTTTCTCCGTCTCTTAGGGGTCGAGTTATGGTTATCTCTACTTTTTGGTGGGTATAATGGTGCCATGATCGTGGCACTTACTGAAATTATACCTGTACAGATTCGCACCACAGGATTCTCTCTTGCCTATAGCCTTGCGACGGCAGTCTTCGGTGGTTTTACCNNAAGCTATTGCCACCTATCTCATCTATCTAACGAATAATAATGCCGCACCAGGATTATGGCTTTCCTTTGCGGCAGTCTGCGGATTTCTAGCTACTTTTATGGCTTACAGACGCATCCGGACACCTTCGTGACACATCGTATTGACAACTGGAAAAATAGCAGTCAAAGACAGAGGTGGATACAAAGACTTGGGAAAAAAGTGGCGTAAGTGCTGTGAAGAATTCCAATCAAGAAATGAATTGATTCCATGATAGAGAAAAAGTTCCTTCCAGAAGAACGCATTATGAATTGCCTAGAGGCCAATTATGGCATTAAGGATGCTGTGCTTACTCATCTTCCCCTAGGGGCAGATATGAATGCTTTGATTTATAAAGCAAAGGCTTCTAGCAAATTATCTTATTTTGTAAAAATAAAAATGGGCCATCATCACGACATCAGCATTGATATTGTGGAATTCCTACATAATGCCGGACTCAAAGAGATAATAGCTCCCGTCCAAACAAATCAAGGCCACTCGACGCTGCTTGTTGATGATTTCACTGTCATTGTATATCCATTTATCGAAGGCCAAGATGGCTTTAGCCGCCACCTAAGGCATGATCAATGGGTGACGCTTGGCAAAGCTTTGCGGCAAATTCATGAAATCGATATACCGCTTTCAATTCAAAACCGCCTCCGGCGGGAAACATATTCACCCAAATGGCGAAAGATTGTTCGCTCGCTCTATACCCATGCAACCCATCCAAGCGGTGATGAAATAGCCATGAAGCTCTGGACATTTCTGAAAGACAATGCAACGACAATACATCGTTTGGTAGATCGGGCTGATCAGCTTGCTCAAAAACTTCAAACTCACTCGCCTTTATTTGTGCTCTGCCATAGTGATATTCATGGCGGAAATGTGTTGATAGATAAGGATGACTCACTCTATATCGTCGATTGGGATGAACCCATGATGGCGCCCAAAGAACGCGATCTTATGTTTATTGGTGGAGGCGTTGCCAATGTGTGGAATAAGCCGGATGAAGAAATGCTTTTTTACCAAGGCTATGGAAAAATCGAAGTGAATAGAGAACTTCTGGCCTATTACCGATATGAACGCATTGTAGAAGATATTGCTGATTACCGCCAAATGCTACTGATGACGACCGCAGGAGAGAATAGGCCAATTCTCTTTAAGCATTTTATGGATATGTTTGAACCACGAGGTGTGGTGGATATAGCTTTCAAAACAGATGATGAGATGGTGAGTTGAATTCAATTTCGAAAATAGACGATTCCTTCTTCGACCGCAATCCTCGGCTTGTCGCTCCGGACCTTCTCGGCAAGGTGATTTTTCGAAACTATGAGGGGCNNGCGCAAATCATCGAGACTGAAGCCTATCTGCTCGATGATAAGGCGAGTCACGCGTCACTCGGCTATACTGAAAAGCGCAAGGCGCTCTTTATGCTACCGGGCACTATTTATATGTATTATTCACGCGCTGGTGATTCTTTGAATATCAGTTGTCGGGGTGACGGCAATGCGGTGCTTATTAAATCAGCTGTCGTTTTCCCATTCCGTCAACCAAACCCCCAAGAAATTGCCATCATGCATAGACTGAATCCTATCAATGGGCGACCGCGCAAGGTCGAGAAACTATGCTCCGGACAGAGTCTTTTGTGCAAATCGCTCCACGTGAAAGTTAAGGAATGGGATCAGAAGAACTTCTGTCCTAATCGTTTTGCAATCTATGATGTCCACTATTCGCCATCGAGTATCGCTCAAACCA
>PLEQ01000396.1:3053-3250 GCA_003136475.1 Deltaproteobacteria bacterium | reverse complement strand
ACGCCGATTTCTCTTTACTTAGCCCTTGGTGTCGTGGCATGCTAGTTAAGGGCATGCAATTTAGCAAGCTCGGTCGTAACCAAACTTGGTATGCTATGTCTGTAGATTTTGCTAAAGCCGGTTTTACATTGGAAGCAACTACCGATGAGCTGTTAAAAAGATTTGTAGAGGAGCATGATTTTAAGGAGAAAGAACTT
>PLEQ01000396.1:0-3010 GCA_003136475.1 Deltaproteobacteria bacterium | reverse complement strand
TTAAGGTAAGCTTTTCTTCTAAGAGGGAAGATTGCTCGGCTGAATGGTATTTGGACAATTCTGAAATAATCATATACAAAAAAAATAATAAGTCTAAAATAGAGATGGTTTTAAGCCTAGTTCATGAAATTGGACACGCCCTACACAACATTCATGAAAGAGATAGGCAGGTTGATAATAAGTATCATAATGCATTAGATCATGTAGNNTATTGGGATATTATATACAAAGAAGTCAATCTAAAATTTCCAAAATGGAGACTTGAATATCAGAAGGAACTTGATATTTGGCAATACCAATTCTTTTATGAGAATGATGGAGATCCCACACGAGCGGAGAAGAATGCTAAACTTAAAGAGCTTAGGGCAAAGTATAGAGGTAAGAAATGATCGTCAAATGTGATAGGTATGGTAGGATTGCACTTAGCCATTTCTTGGAGTTGATTGACATTAGAAAGATCAAGAAGTATTCTATAAGACAAAATAAGGATAAGACTATCACGATTAAATTTTACGATAAACAAGACAAACTGGTAAAGCCTTATGCCAAGAAATGATGATTGGGTAATCTATCAATTCAAGACCAACGAGGAAGCTTTGGCCTTTTATACTAAAGAATATGAGGCTTTAGGTGGCGACCAATTATGGGAAGAGGCTGAATGCTCTATTCTTACTACTTCAAAGCATAGAAAGATCATGAGCGTACGCCGTAAAATTCAAATGTGTAAGTATCTGATTGGGATTGGTTATGAGTGATCTCGGATATTCGAGTTTAAGCGCTTGCACTTTGATTCCAGATAATAGTTCCTATCTATCTAATACTCACTATTCCTCCCCCCGTGCCATGGATAGCTCTACTTTAGGCCTAATGATGCTCTTGTCCACTCTCCAGTATCAAGCCCCATATACTAGTCCAACCTATTCTGCTGCCTTCAGTAACGTTGGTAAAGCAGCTTTTATGGTCAGTGGAGGACAGGCCATGCAGGATAAGGCCACAGCTATGGCAGAATCGGGTGTTAAAAATGGGTTTNNATACAGAACTAGGCATTCCACTCGGTATAGCCAAAGTTGTTAGAGACAAGAAGCTAACCGTAAAAGGGCCAAGGTTTTATAACGTAAAAACAGACTTGACAGCTACACAAACGGGTGGTAGTCTAGGTATTAGTTATGGATGGTAAAAAACAATATATAGAAGTGGAGGTCAAATATAATGCGGACGACATAGATCTTTACGCATTTAAAGATCTAGTTAAAAGTTTAAATCCTATTAGCTTTATCTATGTAGAAAGTACCGACATTTATTACGCCAAGAGCGAGAATGAATTCTTGCGTCATCGACTTCCCGCTGAAAACAAACAGGGCGAAGAGCAAGATAGGTCAGAACTTACTTTTAAAAAGAAACATATCGACCAAAATAATTGGACCCGTACAGAAGTTAACCTTAGAATTGACAAAAATGATCCAAAACTAGTAGAGGCTTTTTGTGAAGGTCTAGACTATAAGAGAAATATGTCGATTCAAAAAAGCTGTCATATTTATTTTTGGCCTGACGCCGACGTGGTTTATTACAGTGTTAAAGATGAAGCCGGGAAATATACTCACTGTTTAGAAATTGAAGCGAATGAAGACATTGGGATGACCCAAGAAGAGTCTTGGAATATTGTGGTAAAATACGAAAAGTTGTTGGCGCCATTAGGTATTACTCCACAAAAACGTAAAAAACTATCTCTTTGGGAGATGTTTAGAAAGGGTTTTTAATGAAATATTTTATCTTATTGCTATCTATTTGGAGTNNCACATCGCTATATGCGGGTAACACCGCTACGGGGAATATTATCCTATCTGGTGCGGTTGCAGCAGCAACAAATATCGCTGTAACTGGAGTAGTTCCATATAGCGCATTAGATCTTTCCGTAACGCAAACCAATTTATTGGTAGCAAATGTTACCGAAGTTAATAACACAACTAATGGATATACCGTTACGCTCACATCTGCAAATGCCGGAACACTAAAAAACGGAACAATTGGATCTATAATATATACGGCACAATATAATGGAGTGTCAGCAAACCTTTCTACTACACCAGTTAATATAACAACCGGGGCGGCTTCTAATACGGTTGTTAATGCTATTAAGACGCTTAAGATATCNNTCAGTAATGGTGGGTACATATAGTGATACCCTAACTTTTACCATTGTTGGTAACTGATCTGAATGAAAACGTATAATTTGGGATGGGGTAATGCTTATGCGGTTAGGACGGCCTTTCTGGAGTGCATTCCACAAAAGTCAGTTGTTTTTACCCTAAATAATAATAACCTTGATTATACCTCTCATACTGGTAATTTGGAGTTAATTGAGATCACAAAAAAGGTAATTAAGAGACAAACCGGGACAGAATATAGGAACGTACTTTTGGTCAACGGTNNGATGCGTTATTGCAATGCGAGCTTATGCTCAAATGGGATATAGAAACGTTGTTACCAGAAACCCTCCATATTTTCCAATATATCCAAACATGATCAGGGCTGCAAACTTAGGTCATCAGTTTGAAGGTGGTTTTCATGACAATCCCATAGTCTTACTAGACTCTCCAGAGAATCCAAGCGGAATCGTTCATAGTAGTTGGGGTTTTGGATGTCCATTAATTCACGATGCCGTGTATAATAGCAAGGTATATGTTCGTGGCAACAATCCAGGAATTGCATGTGATGTAATTGTTGGAAGCTACAGTAAGCTATTGGGATTCAACGGACTTCGTACTGGTTGGATAGCCACCAATGACGATCTTTTGTATATTAGACTTAAAGACGAATTGTTTTGGGCCAGCTTTGAAGCCAAAGCTAGTTATGCTTTAGATTGCAATAGAGAGGAATGGAGCAAATTGGAGAAGTATTTTCATGGAGTCACAGTTGGACCAAATGGAATGTTCTTTTATGCGCCAATTGACAAAACATGCAAGGAGTTATTAGAGAAATCGGGGATTGCTTGGACATCAGGTTCTAGTTT
>PLEQ01000111.1 GCA_003136475.1 Deltaproteobacteria bacterium | reverse complement strand
AGTGAGGGATCGCAGTCTTAGTGGCATCGTCGTTCGCAAGTAGGCAATTTCAAAGCTTTTTAGAAACTCCGTTCGACCCCTAGGTAAAATCCGCGACCTGGCAGAGGAAAACCTCGGACATCGACATTTTGTCGATTCAAAAGATTGCGTACATCGAAGCGGATAAGATACGAGTCGAAGTATTTTGTGGCAATACCTAGATTGTGGCTGTAATTGTCGGGCAATTTTTTGGTGTTGGCACGATTGATAAAGCGCGTTTTGGCAAAGGTAAATTCATAGTGGAGATTCAAAGCGGGACTCCACTGGTAATCGACGAAACTGCNNTTACTGTCGCGGACCTCCTGCCAGGTTAGCGCCGTTCCTAAGCTTGTTGCAAAAAAGGGACCCAGTGTGACTTGCGTTTCTAAGCCACGGGTCTGTGTGGAGCGAAAGTTGTACGGCTTGTATTGAAAGCCAGAAGCCAGGAGGTAGTCGATAAGATTGTGAGTGTGGTAGCGGAAATAGGAAAGTTCAACTTGCACCCTTTCTTCTCGCCATACGAAACCAAGATCTCCCCCAACTGTTTTTTCTGGCACAAGTTTGGTATTGCCAACTACGAATCCGCGTCGCGTGTAGAGTTCCTCAAAAGTAGGGTAACGGAAACTGTTGGCAACTTGGGCTTTGAGGTTCAGATGGGGGGTGAGGGCGAAAGCGAGTCCCAGGCCCCAACTGTTTTCCGGCGCTAGCTCGGTAGCCAGTACGTGGGCGGCCGAAGGGCTGAGGTTCAGTCGATCGTTTAGGAAAAAAATATCCACGCTACAACTCAGTGTGCTTGTGGTGCGTTCCTTGCGGAGGGTGCCGTCGTTGAAGCTTTCCTGATCGGTGAGCAGGCGCATGATGGGGATGATGTTGTCGAAGGCCAAAACTTTGAATTTCAGCTCTCCGCCCACGGCTTGGGTGTGCGTGGTGTAGTCCGTGGGAAAACCATTCTGTTCGCCACGGGGGTCCTGGTAATGCAAAGCGTGAGAACGTTCAAAGACCATGAGGTCCAGCGGTAATTTTTTGTGCCAGCTAATGTTGTCAAAGTTGAGCTGGAGCGTGTGGTCCTGGCTTTGTTCATGAATGTCTGGGGTCGGATGCGTGTCTAGGCCGGGAATACCCCGCGTGTTGGAGTGGAAGCTGAGTGAGCTAGTGAGTTTATCTCGGACGAAGCCGACTTTTCCGCCATAGTTTTCTTGGGCGTTGTTGCGCACCCGGTAGTTCTCCGGCTGAGCGCCCGGATCGTGGAACGGGTCCGGATGCACTTGGATGAGGTAGCGCCCGTTGGTGCTGTTGAAAAAGCCAACAAGGAAGACGCGGGTCTCAACAAGAGTTTGCAGGGTTTGACCGGCAAGGTCGAGACTGGCGAAAGAGCCATAGGAGGCTGAAACTTTGCGCAAGGCAAAATCTTTTTTTGTAAGAATATTGACGACCCCTCCCATTGCTGAATTGCCGTAGAGAGCACTGGCGGGTCCACGCGCTACGATAATTTTGTCGATCATCGCGAGTGGAATCTCTGCAAGGTCAAAGCTAGCACCGGCACTCGTCATGGGGATGCCGTCGAGCAGGATCTTCACTTGCGAGTTGGAGAAACCACGCACGGAGAGCATGTTCTCTTTTAAGCCATAAGACTGACTGACATAGACTCCCGGACTTTCATTCAGAACGTCCGCAAGCGTGCGTTGGGTGTGATCGGCGTCGCCTACAGGAATGATGGTGACGGGTGTACTGGCGGAAAAGCTGTCGTCCAGTTTCGGAGCCGTGACGAGAATTTCATCGCATAAAGCCGACGCGCTCAGCATCGCCGCAAAAAGGAAGAGGATGAGGGAATATAGCAACACAGTCCTGCGCTTTCTTTTGAGAGAGTCCGTCTATCATTGCGAGCTCTCATATCACAAATCTTCTTCTTGCTTTAAGTTCTCGGATCGCGACAATGGAGGGGAACCACGAACCAAGTCTGGCGCGTCATGAAACACCTCATTGTCTGTCTCTTTTTCTTTGTGAGTGCCTGTGTGACGCCTACGCCACCCACAGCGTCGTTTGGTATTCAAGAAGCCTATCGCAGTTATATCCCCGCAAAAACTGTGGTGCTGGCCTGTCAATTTTGGCCCGAAACCTCGAACTTCCCAGCGCATCCACAAAGCAATATTTCGGAAAAAGATCGGGCAAGTTTCTGTCCGTCGGTGGATGAGTATGTGCTCGAAGGCTTTCGCGGGCAGACCTTTATGCGCGGTCACACTCCGAAAGCCGTGAACAAAGCTTTGCTTGAAAGTGGCAAAATGGCCTTGGTCGGCGCCTTAAGCCAACTTTGGCGCTTCGAAGCTGCCAGATCTGCAAGCTGTGCCGATATTCCGGCTTACTACAATGGGCTTGTAAAACCCCGACGGGAGTGGCGCCAATGGCTGCTTGAGATGAGTGCCGCAACGTATCAATGCGACGCGATTCTGATCCCGTTTATGGCTTTTGCTCGCGAAGATAAGATCAACGATCGTGGTCTTCTTCTGGCTAAACGNNCACGTGCGCTGGGAGTGGTGCTCCTGCTGATTGATACACAGAGCGGTGATTTAATTTGGGCAGGGAATCGGCAGAGCACTATGAGTCGTCAACGTCTTGTGGATCAAGTCGAGTTGACCTACCCGGATTTTCCACCGTGGTCAGGACTTGTTCGGGAAATTCTCATCGACGCCTTGTGGCGCGAGTATCCTGGCAAAATCTTTTTCTGAGAAGAGGACAGCATGGAATTGGAAAAAGCCCCTTATCAACGTCTCCTTTTGAATCGTGAAAGNNAGCTGCCAAAGGTGGTGGTGACGAGCGTAAAAAAGAACAGCATGATAAAGGCAAGCTCACCGCTCGCGAGCGTCTTGAGATGTTATTCGACGAAGCGAGTTTTATCGAAACAGATGCGTTCGTGGTGCACGAATGCAGTGATTTCGGTATGGATCGCAAGCATGTTTTTGGCGATGGCGTGATTACAGGTTGGGGCCAAGTGCAGGGTCGCCTCGTCTATGCGTATGCCCAGGACTTTACCACCTTTGGTGGCAGCCTCTCGCAAACGGTTGCTAAGAAGATCTGTAAAATTCTCCAGCTAGCTATTCAAAATGGCGCACCCGTCATCGGGCTTAACGATTCCGGTGGCGCCCGCATTCACGAAGGTGTCGCCAGTCTTGCCGGCTACGCTGATTTTTTCTACCTGAATGTGCAAGCCAGCGGTGTGATCCCACAGATTTCGTTGATTCTCGGACCCTGCGCGGGAGGTGCGGTCTACTCGCCAGCCATGACCGATGTAACGTTTATGGTCGACGATACCAGTCACATGTTCATCACCGG
>PLEQ01000301.1 GCA_003136475.1 Deltaproteobacteria bacterium | reverse complement strand
TTCCTATTCGGAGGCGGCGGTGGTGGAGGCGGTGGTGGCGGATCAGAAGGTCCTCCAGGACCACAAGGCCCGCAAGGTCCTCCAGGCGCGAATGCTACTGGCGGCCCAGTAAATATCATGACGTACTCGACGAGCATGGGCGTTTCGACATCGCAGAACGTTCTTTTGATGGACTGCGCAGGCGGAGCAATCACTCTGACTATGCCAGTGCCTTCGAGCGCAACGGGTAGAATTTGGTTTATTAAGAAAGTTGACGCAACGGCTAACGCTTTGACGCTTGTGGTTTCTGGTGGCGGTACAATTGATGGATTATCTTCGCAATCGACAACTGTCCAGTATTACGCTAGGACAATAATTTGCGATGGAAATTCGTATTATTTATTCTAGGTTTTTATGGTTATTTATAAGATCACGAACAAAATAAATGGCAAGATGTATATTGGAATCACGACCAAGCCAGTAGGCTTGCGGATAAGTTCTTATAAATCTGCGACCAAAAGCGAAAAGAGGACTAAGCATCGTGTAGTAATGGCTATGAAAAAATATGGATTTGAAAATTTTGTTTTTGAAGCCATTGATGTGGCTACTTCTAAGGAAGAGCTTAAGCAGAAGGAAATTCACTATATCGCGCTGTTTAATTCAACGAATGTCAATATTGGATACAATGTTTCTTACGGTGGATTTTTGCCTCATGAAGAATCACTAAAAAAGACGTCCGCTAAACTTAAGGGCAGGCCTCTTACAAAAGAACATGCTAGGAAAATTAGTCAGTCTAAAATTGGCAAAAAGAGGCCAGCATCTGTAGGAATAGCAGTAGGTAATGCCAGTAGAGGTCGGCCTTCATGGAATACAGGTACTAAAGGCGTAATGAAACCGAATTCTGGCTCTTTTGCGGCAGGTAAAAATGCTCCAAATAAAGGTCGAAAAAAAATTGTAGTGGATGGAAGAACTAGGTACATTCTTCCAGAGGCTGGCTAGTTTGGGCTTTAATCCTACTTGGCAGGGGCCTAATGGCACAGGATCTTCGGTTTCCACCCAAAGTGGATACCAAAATAGCACTGGATCTGCCACTTTGATTGGAACCCCAGTTGTACAAGGGACAGGCGCTAACTTCGTTTTACTCGATGTGACGAACGAAGCGACGGTTTCAGCTTTTCTTGGCTTGTCGGCGACTGCTATTCCAGCATCAACAACTGGACAGATCGCGAGCGATGGCCGTGTGCAGAATATAGACGCGAGTTTTGGCTTCAGTGTGGGCGATCCAGTATATGCTGGCCTGACACCTGGAAGTCTAACTAATGTTAAACCTGACACAACGCAGCCAGGATGGACGTCGGGAATGTTTGTAATTTTTATAGGGGTGGTTGTTCAGAATCAATTTAGCCCTAGTAATCAGGATATTCAAATTTTTAAACAGATTATAGGACAGTTATAACAACTGACAATCTTTAAGTTTTAGAGGAATCAAAATGGCAGTCTATACAAGTGTTTTAACAATTGCAACTGGTCTTGACCGGACTGTTCAGTTAGGTCGTGGCTCCGGTAACACTTTGGGTCTCGCAGACCTGCAACTATTAGGTTCAACTTCTGGCACGCTCGACATGGTCGCTGCCGCAACGCCCACTCCATACTCGATCACTTGGCCTGGTGCTCAAGGGACTGGTTCTCTAACCAATAACGGGTCTGGTGTTCTAAGTTGGACGCCATCGTCTGGCGGTNNACTCCAATTTACGGAATCACAGGATCTCCTGTTACAGGAGCCGGAACTCTGACTCAGACTCTTATCGCGCAAGCGATAAATACCGTGTTTGCAGGCCCATCTTCTGGTGGCTCTGCTCAGCCAGGATTTAGAAGTCTAGTAATTGCAGACATTCCAAGCCTATCATCTTTGTATCTCCCTTTAACTGGTGGAACAATGACCGGCGCTATCAACGCTGGCGGATTCCAACTCAACAACTTGGCGAACGGCACTGCAGGTTCTGACGCAGCAACTTACGGCCAATTACTCGCGGTTCTAGCGGGTCTTTCTTGGAAAAACGCCGTTCTCGTTGCGACTACCGCGAACATTACGCTGTCAGGCGAACAAACGATTGACGGTTTCCTAACGAGCTCAAGTCGGGTTTTGGTTAAAAACCAAACTTTATCTCAGAACAACGGTATCTACGTTTCGGCTTCTGGAGCATGGACACGCGCAACTGACATGAATACTTGGGCCGCAGTCCCAGGATCTGTTGTTGTTGCAGAAGAAGGTACTGCGAATGCCGACTTAGCATTCATCTGTACGTCTGCCCCTGGCGGAACTCTTGGTACCACTCCCATTACTTGGAGTTCTTTCGGAACTTACCTTGCTGATGGCACTACACTTACTCTGACTAGTAACGTATTCTCTATCGCCACTGGCGGTGTCGGGACTACTCAGTTGGCGAACGCCGCTGTTACCGCTGCAAAATTAGGTGCTGTTACTGACGGTATCACAGCCGATCAAAACGGTTCTGGTAGCACAATCGAAGTTTTGAACGCACCCGCGATCAAACGCACACTGGTTGCTGGCCAATCATTTGCGGCAAATACTTCTTACGCGGTTCGTTGGGGCCTAACCTCAAACGGTGAAACTGCTGGACGAGTTTACGCAGCAGACATTACAACTTCTTCTCATGACTTGTTTTACGTTATCGGAATGGCATCATCAGGAAGCGCCGTTTCTGCAGGCCAAAACATTGTCGTTACTCAGCGCGGAGATTTTGCCTTGAGTTCTTCAGATACCGCATTTGCTTCAAACANNCCACTGACGGCACTCCAGTTTTCCTGACGGCTACCGGAACTTTCTCCTTGACTCCTCCATCAACTTCTGGTCAAGCCATCACTAGAATCGGTATTGTCAAAGTACAAAGCGGAACGGTGACCTCTAACATTATCGACGTCAATCCAGTCCCAGTTGGTGTTAATTAATGGCTACAAGCGCCCTTACCTTAGTCAATGGATTTCCAAGGATGACTGCGATTACCGCATCGCTTCCTAATATTTACGATCAGAGCATTTCGATTGTATCTTCTGGAACTCCACCAAGTTCGCTGACCGGACCAGTGGCGGCCAGCACGGCAATCACTTTGCCAGCTTCAGGGACCTATACGGTCTCTGGCGGCGTCGCAAACATGGATATTTTCTTGAATGGTGATCGCTTGGAATACAATATTGACTGGAATACTTCTGGTTCAGGTCCAAATTTTACAGCCTTCACGCTAGTATTTGGCCTAGTTGTGGGCGACAGGCTAGATTTACGCATCGACCGCAACTCGTAACGTGATATAGGATAAATATGGCAACTTTACTAGACGACAGACAGATAGTTAACAGAGCGGCGCTTTCAGCGCTCGGCAATACCGCTAATTTGACTCTTGATGTTATCATGAATGATATCAATACTTTTTTTGCCAATGCTACTAGTNNTTCAGGCAAATAATTTTATTGAGAATTTAACCAGTACCGCAACTGCGGCTGGAACTACTACTTTAACAGTCGCCAGTACCTTTTTCCAACAATTCACAGGCACTAACACTCAGACGGTGATTCTTCCCAATGCTACCACTCTTGTGGTTGGTCAGGGATTCTATGTAATGAATCGGTCTACCGGAAATGTGACGGTAGAAGCTAATGGCGGCGGTGTTTTGCAAGTAATGACCGCAAATTCGCAGGCATGTTTCACTGTTACCAGTATCGGAACATCTGCCGGTACCTGGGATATTTCATACACAATTTCTGGACCGGTCCCATTTGTCCAAACACAGGTGACCACTGACTCAACAACTACTGGTTCTGCAGCAACATTGCTAACCGGCGATATCTTGGATGGCGTTGTTCGTCTAACCAATGCCTCTCTAGTTAGCGTTTCCGGCATTCCAGCGGGCGCTTCAGGCCAAGTTATTACCGTAGAGAATCAAACCGGAAACACCGTTATCATCAATAATAATGATGCCGGTGCATCTGCCGCCAATAGAATTTTTACGGGTTCTGGCGGAGCCGCACAAATGGCATCTAATGCCACTTTTTCGTTTGTTTACGATACTACGGTTTCCCGTTGGATGTTGATTGGTGGAACTGGATCGGGTTCCGGTAGCGGTTCTGGAAAGAACTATTTGTCGGTTTATACGGCTAGCACTTCCAGCGGCGTACCAAATACCGGTAACGGTAATGCCGAACTCGGCTCTACCACCGGCTGGTCTCTTGGT
Source organism: Deltaproteobacteria bacterium (assembly GCA_003136475.1). Lineage (GTDB taxonomy): Bacteria > Bdellovibrionota_B > Oligoflexia > Oligoflexales > Bog-1112 > BOG-1112. The sequence goes on along the minus strand of PLEQ01000301.1, from coordinate 1,204 downwards.
ACTATTGGCACATTGACCAATGGTTTGCCGACAGGCACGCCCACTTTTGGTAGTGGAGCAAGCGGCAATTTATCTCTTGGCGTAGTTTCCTCTGGACNNAGCTATTCCTTCTCTTACGCTTCTTCTGCTGCGACAACTATTGGGAATATGCTCGCTTCTTCTGCATTCTTTATTGATACAGAAGATCAGGCAAAAGTTTTGACTTATAAAATGTATTACTCCGTTCCTGTTGGATCTACTACTGGCAATTTTAGTGGAACCAGTTCTAACAGTTTCGGCATTGCTGTTTGGTCCGTAACCGATAGCGTTTGGCTTCCTGTAACTAGTGCATTTGGTATGACTCAAAATGCGGGAGTTGGATATGTCACGGGCACATTCCAGACTGGAACAGCCACCGCTCAATTAAGATTTGTTCTTTATAATATCAATGCCACTAGTGGAGCCATCACTCTTTATCTTGATGACATCTCGGTCGGCCCGGTAACAGCTCCGATTGGCTATGCGGGAAACGACTGGCAAAGCTACACACCTAGCGGTAACGGTACAAACTGGACGACGAACTGTACCTATACAGGTAAGTGGCGCCGTGTTGGCGACTCCATGGAAGGTCAAGTCACTATTGCAATTTCAGGTACACCTGGATCTGCGACTATAGATCCACAGGCGACGCTGCCTGGTGGTTACACGATTGATTCAACAAAACTACAGTATGCCACCGGGTCAAGTGCTGTCCTAGCCTTTGTTGGTACAGGCAGTACGCAATACGCGACCGGTTCCTCCGTATATAATTTAGATACATACGTTGTAAGTGGAACTAACAATTTAATTAACATTGGCGGACTCCAGAACTTATCAACATTTACGGGGACAGTTTATCCATTTGATACAGGTCCGCGCACAACTGTTCCTGGAGCCTACGCAGCTGGTGGTTCAATTGTAGCTTGGTTCCGTGTCCCAATCGCAGGCTGGTCGTCTAACGTCCAGATGTCTAGTGATACCGACACGCGGGTTGTGGCTGCAAGGTACACGTCTACGGCTGGGACTGCAGTAGGTACTTCTCCAACTCTTTTGCCTTATGCAACATTGAGTATTGATACTCACGCAGCTTGGAATGGTACCCAATATACTGCGCCCGTAACAGGTATTTATAGCGTAAATGCCCAGTTTACTTCAGGCGAAGGATCGGCCACTGTAGTATCTACCA
>PLEQ01000429.1 GCA_003136475.1 Deltaproteobacteria bacterium | reverse complement strand
CTCTCGCCTGGGCTCGAGATGACAAAGGCCCGCGATAACAAGACTGCGATTTGTCATCTATCTCAGACTCCTTAAAATCTTCTCAGACTCTTCTATCATAGGTTTCTTTTGCCTAGTTACCCCAATTGACCGCGTTTCTTTTTCAATGAAATAATCGAGTCAGGTCAGAATTCTTCAAGGACGGTCGTAATGTTCGAAAACCCTCTTGTTGCGATTGATATCGGTTCTCACTCTATTAAGGTTGTAGAAATTTCTGGAACTACAGAAAAGCAAGTCGTGAGAACCGGTCTGAGAACTTTGCCGCCAGGTGCGATCGTCAACGGTATTATTAAAGATCGAGCTGTTGTCAGGAAAAATCTCGTGGCTCTGCTTAAAGAGCTTGGCGTTCGCAAATTCTTTAGACGAGCGTCACTCGCCGTCAGTGGCAGTGCGGTAATTATCAAACGTTCAAAGATCACTCCCAATGACGAAGTCGATCTTGCTGAACAAGTTTTCTCCGAAGCTGAACAACAGTTTCAAACAGATATGAATGAACTCTATTTTGACTATCAACTATGGCCGGATCCCATNNGAAATGATCAATATGCTCTTATGATCGGCACGCGTCGCGAGACGATTAACGAGCGTGTCGAAATTGTTCGCAATTCGGGTCTTTTGATCGGAGTTGTAGATTGCGATCTTTTTGCTTTGACCAATGTTGTTGAAAAAAATTACGGGGAAATTGCCGGAATTACGGCGGTATTGAATATCGGTTCGGGTACCAGTCATGTGGTGTTTATAGCGAACAATCAATATTTATATTCGCGTGAAATCGGCATGGGTGGGGAATCCTATACAAAAGCTCTTGCGGATGCTTTGAAAATTACAATTGGCGAAGCTGAACAGCAAAAGATCCAAGTATGTCTGCCAGAAGGGGTGATTGCCCCCGAACTTGCCAAACACATCAGCGAGATGCACGAACTCCTGATCAGTGAATTTCAGATGGCTGTGGAGTTCTTTTTTCAAAGTGGTGAAGCACCGCTTGAGCATGATCGTGTGAAAGGTCTTTTTCTTTGTGGTGGCGGTGCACAGGTTTTAGGTTTGACGCAAGCATTTGAAACAAAGTTGGAAATTCCTGTTCATTTACTGGATCCGTTTGAAAATATTCCATTTGGAAAAAAGCTGATTGGTTCCGAAAATTTGATCAACAATCGAGCAAGTTTCGGAGTCGTCGTGGGTCTCGGTATGCGTAGATTCGGTGAACGGGATTAAAAATAATAATAAGTAAGAAGGAACTTGTCCTTTGATTCATATCAACCTTGCACCACCGACTGAAATTAAAGATAAGTTATGGTTCATTCCCGAACTTGCACTCTTTCTCTTTATCCTGGCTGTAAGCTGGACGGGGGTGCAGCTATTCCTCGGTCACATTGAAGATCAAACAACGACTCTGCGCAATGAAATCGAAGACATCGGAAAAAACATTGCTAAACTTCACCCGGATGTTGAAAAATTCGAACAGATGACCAATCAGATTCAGATTCTCAAGGATAAAATTCGTGCAGTTCAGAAGATTACTGTTTCGAAAACAGCACGCTACTTGCCCGTCATCCTCTTGGAACACTTGCAAGCATTCAAACCTGAGGGGCTGTGGTTCAATTCCGTAGAACAGGATGCGAGAAGCTCTCAAATACGTGTGAGCGGTGGTGCCTTTGACGGCTTACTGATTGCAGAGTTTATGGCTTCGCTGGAGAACACAAAAAAACAAGCACCGACAGTCAATGACGTCAAAAGTTTTATCTATTTTACGCGTGTCGATCTTGACCATGTCAGCAGCGAGGGGTCTGGTGCCGGTGGTAGTGGCGGTAGTGGTGGGGGTAGCGATAGCGCTGACTCAGCGGAAGCGAAAAAAGCCTTCAAGAAGACCAAAGATATTAAAGCGTTTAAGGGCAGTGGTGGCGGTGGAGATTCGAATCGATCCTTTCCGGAATTAGGTAGCTTTCCGTCGTTCTCACTCACTATTCAGTATGCAGAACACGGGGATGAAGCGGCACCCGTGACGGGGAAGGGGAAGCATGGAATTAGATGATCTCGTTATTCGGTATCAAGAGTTTAATCCTCGGAACAGGATGATTGCTCTGGCTGTGCTTGCCCTTCTCCCAGCAGCGTTTGATTTCTGGAATCGGTACGATGACGTCATCCAAGCTCGCGATAGAGCCGTAGCGGAAAAGGTCGTCGCAGATGGCAAATTGAATGAAGCTTTGGATAAGCACAAGCAGTTATCGAAGTTGGAGGGTGAACTGACCAACTATCAATTGCGCATGAAGGAAGCCAGTAAACGTTTGCCAGATGAAATTTTTATGGACCGGATCTTACAAAAGACCGAGCTCATTTCGGAAGAATTGGGCTTGTCGATGAAATCCTTCAAGCCTGGGGAAGAAACGCCTTCGGATACAGCTTTTAGATATTTATCGCTGCCCATCCGATTGAATTTGGTTGGAACTTTTGGCCAGATAACAACGTTCTTCGACCACATCGTTCATCTTGAAAATCTTGTCCACATAGAAAATTACCATCTTTCGGTCGACAATTCCGGTTCCGACAAAATTGGGGACGAAAAAGATATTGAAAAGATCGAAGAAATAAAACGTTCGCAAATGCGCATTCGAGCCAGTTGCGACATGGTTGTGTTTAGGGCGCAAACGGAAGCTGAAGCCAACGCGATTCAGGCAGCAGTGGGAGATAAGAAGAAAGGGGGCAAAGCTAAAGGCGCTGCGCCTCGGGGTGGCCCTGGTGAGAGCAAAGCTAAGCCTGACAAAGAAGCGGATGCGACGAAATAGAAAAAATTAAGGGCACCGCAGAAATCGTTTGGTTTATAGAACTTGGCGGTCGGGCCAAGCGCAACGANNCAACAGATTAGGTCTTTAAAAGCATGTTCACGATCTTGAAAAAAATACCTCTGATCCTTTTTAGCATCACGGCTGGTGTGAGTGGGACACTCATTGCCCAAGACAAGAACGTTAGTGAGGGAGCTGATCCATCGGTGTCCACAGACGGGAAAGAAGTGACAGATCAGGTGCTCGTTAGAGATATCGATATTAAGGAAGAGGATTATCACTATATTTCGATGTCTAAACCGAATCCGTTCATTCCACCCTTGGTCTCAACGCTTTTTGCAAAAGTTGCCGTTCCCATCGAAAGCTCTTTGCAGCAGTATTNNGGGTATGGACGCTTCGCAATGGCATCCGCAAGGGTATGATTATGACACCGAAGAGTGAAGGCGTTGTCGTAAGTGCTGGCAGCAGCGTTGGCAAGCGAGGTGGAAAAGTCACGACGATCGATGATAGCTCGATGACGGTGCGTGAGTTTTCTTTGGCCTCGGATGGCAGTCGTCAGTATGAAGATATGAAACTTTGGATTGAAAGCGAAACCGCAACGGCGCCTGATCACCTGACGATTCGATCAGAAAAAGTTGGTGTACCGAACCGCTTTGGGTACGGTAATCAGAACTATTTAAATTCAACGACCTACGAAAGTTACCACCAAGAGCTTCTCAAGCGTCTAAAGGAACGAAAACCTGAAGAGATCATTCCGGAAGCAATGAGCCCCAAAGTAATGCTTGATGAATTGATTCCACCAAAAGATTCAAACGCCTCCGGCTCTGGCTCGCCATCTCCCGCTGGTGCAGGAGATAAACCTAATGCGAATTTAGGAAACAGCCAAAGCTCTGGCTATCCAAGTTCACCTAATGAGCAAAATCAACCCGCTGCTGCAGGCTTTGCCCCACCTCCATCAGGTGCTCAACCGCAAGAGGCGCCACAACAGCAGGTGATGCCACAACAGCAAGCAATGCCGCAACAGACTTCTGGCGCAGGCTCTTCGGTCGCACCTAGTCTGACACCGACAGACCGATAATGAGGAAAAAAATGCGAAATCGAGTACAAGTCAAAGAAATTCAAATGAGCTCTCTGGTTAAGAGGGTGTGGATTTCCTGCTTCCTGCTGCTGGGTTGTCAGCAAGGCCGCGTGGGGCTTCTTGACGAAGTGCCGGCAACTGACGACGATATCGAGGAACTTGGACCCGTCGAAGAATCCGATGATATCTTTCTTGATGAGGAGAAAGATTTTCTATCGACTGAAGCTTTGCCGGGTCAAGAGCTCAAGCCATTCTATTACCTCTCGGTAGCAGAAGAAGATTTTCCAGACAATAGTTCAGACAAAAGCCCGAGTCCTGATGATACTAATGACAACAATTCCAATTTAGATCAAACGAATTCAGACAAGGCACCGGCCAAAGATAAAGAAGATAAGACTGCTGCCAAGGAAGCCAAGCCAGAGAAGGTGGTAGACGAGCAAGCTATTGATTTGGACATGCCATCGACCTTTACCCCGATCAGCCTTGAATTTAAAGGAGCGAGCCTGCGGGAGGTGATTCGCGCCATTTCAGCTGAAACTCAAATTAATTTTATACTCCCTGAACGCATCAGCAGTCAAAAAGTCTATGTAAGTTTAAAAGATGTTCCGTGGGACAACGCTTTGCGAGCCATTTTGGAAACCAATGAATTGGGTATGGTCCGCTTGAAGGGTAACGTCGTAAGAGTGGATACCATTGGGGTTTTGGAAAAGGAACGCCAAGATCTGGATCAAGTCCGTAAAAAAGCGGCCTTGGTGACGCCGACCAAAGTTTTGGTCGTACGTTTGTCGTATGCCAAAGCCAAGACCGTAACGCCTATTATCATCGACATGTTGCCATCTGCAAGTTTTGACAAGCGGGTGAAGGTAGAAGCTGATGAACGGACCAATTCGGTCGTGGTCGAGGCTATTCCGCAAGAATTGTCTAAGATTCGTTCCCTAATTGAGCACATTGATATGCAGACACCGCAGGTGAAGATCGAGTCACGGGTGGTTGAGGTCCTCAAAACGTCGGCATCCTTTTTGGGTATTAACTGGGGAGCGCCACTGAACTATGATCAGGGCCGCGGTTTGGGTTTTGGCAATCTTGTTTTCCCGAACAATTTTGTCTCGGCATTTGCTATAGATACTGGTGCTGCAACAAACGCCAGTGGCTTTGGCAAATTCGATATCCATGTTGGAAGTTTAAATAATGTGACCTCTCTGGATTTGAATCTTCGAATGGGTGAGTTGACCAACCAGACTAAAAACCTTCAAAACAATAGCGTCTTAGTTGTGGATGGCGAGACCGCCAATGTTGAGGCAGGTCAAGAGGACTTCTTTAACATTCCGATGGGCAACGGTCAGACAGCTTTAAGTTCCGTCAAATACACTTTGTCTTTGAATGTGACACCGCATATTACGGCAGACGGTTCCGTGCAGATGAATATTAAAGTGGAGAATTCGTCTCCAACGACACCAACCGGTACCGCAGCTGCGAGCAAATCCTTACGTTCCNNACTACATGATCAGCACGGCCGACCAGAAGCAAGGGTGGCCACTGCTCGGTGATTTGCCGGTTGTGGGTTGGTTCTTCCGTTCGTCTTCGAAATCTGAAAGTCGACGCGAAATTATCATTTTGGTCACACCGACTATCGTGTCACGCAGAGAGCGCACCAAATTTATGATGCAGGATAGTGCTGGATCGAAGGGGGGACGTGTTGAAGCAAGAAATGAATTCAGAAACGAAGACCCATCGGATAGTTCGCAGGGCAGCGGTCATGATAACGACATGAAGATTGAAATGGACAATAACTCGCAGACACCAGCTAGTCCGCAAAAAGCCAAGAACCTTGAAGAAGGAAAATCACAAAATGAAAGCTTATAGGTTTCTTCGCAAAGTTGCAGTTCTGAGCACAGTCGCTTTGCTAGTCAGTGTGTGCTCAGCGTCGCCTGATTCCTCAGCTCCTGGCAATTGTAAATTGTCCTGCAGTGGCGCTAAGATTGCGGGTAATGATGTGACGGTACGCTTTTTAGCAGGTAATGCTCTCACACTTGCTTGCCAAGGCGTGGCAAGCGGCCAGGANNCCCCTACCTGGGGAAACGGCTTCGACAGCAGTGGAATCGGTAGGGACCCCGGTGCCGGGGGTCAGTTTTGAGCCGACTATTGTCACGGGTCTTCTCGGTCCGAACAACCCCGATGATAGTTCCTTTAGATACAAGGGTATCGTTACGAGTCAGGACCAATGGTGTACGGACTCGTGTGGGGTGGGCGTCGTCGAGCTGGTTCCAACCTGTGAAGCTTTGCCGAATGTCATTACTCTCAATGTTCATTCCGGCTCTGCTGGAGCCGTAACCACCATTACCGTTTCGCCATAGAGAACTTATGAAAGAATGGATAGAATTTGCAAATCGCCTCGTTCTCACACCGGACGAGAAAATAGCTTTGGCACGTTTAACTAAAGAGCAGAGTGCGCACGCACTGTTTGGGGTCTTCGGTATTTTTAAGGCCCATGGCTTTGTAGAAAAAGCTGGTGAACTGCTGGCTTGGGTTCTTCTCGCACACCCGGAAGATAAGGACCTGCGGCTGACTCTAGCAGGTGAATTCTATGCGCTTGGTTTTATCGACGATGCCTGGCAGTGTCTTCATCAGGACTTAGCCTTGGAAGATGGGGAGCAAAACCACCAAGCTCTCAACCTTCTGTTCAAATGCGCCGTTTTGCTGGCAAAAACCAAGCAGAGTCTGGCCTTTCTGCGAGCGCTCCTGGATCACGAAGCTCTCGACAGAGAAGCGCAAAAAATTGCAGCAGACCTGGATGCCTTCGGTTTTGCGAGTGCCCGGCAGGCTTTGCAGCAGCGTTTTCACGATCGGCGTATTCCTCTAGCCCTTGTTGCGGTCCCGCTCAGTACTTCAGGCATTGAGCTTGATTCCAAGATCCGAGGCAAGCTTGCAAAATTTTCGGCTGAGCAAGCGACGGTGTCCCGGCCTGCTCAAGATGATGAAATTTGTTGGTCATGTTGGAAAAAACTTGAAAAAACCGATCGAAGTCTGGATTATCTGCTCTCACTGCGTACCCGCTTAATCAGCAGTTTCTAATGAGAGGGACGATTTGTATAGAATACTCATTGCGAATGGCGTCAATCTCGACCTTCTTGGTGCAAGACCCAGTGCTTTTTATGGCTCNNGCACTTGAGATCTTCCTGCATGTCAAACTCAGCCTGACTTTCTTTCAATCGAATGACGAAGCCAGTTTTCTAGAAAAACTTAGTGAAAACTGGCATGCTGCTGTGATCAATCCCGGAGCCTGGACGCACACGTCCGTGGCTTTAGCCGACCGCCTTGAAGCTTTAGCCTTACCTTTTGTGGAAGTTCATCTCTCCCAACTCGCCAGGCGGGAGCCGTGGCGGAAAAAATCGCATTCGGCAAAACATGCAGTGGGTGTTCTCTATGGTTTTAGTTTTGATTCTTACCTTTTAGGCTTGCAAGGGATCATTCGGCATTTGCAAGTTCAGAATGGGGGTGTAGTTCCCCCGATTGCGGGTGGCTGAAGTCATCGAGTTTTGCTTGCCGTTTTAGGCAGTCTTAGTATTCTGGAAAAAACATCAGTATAGAGGGCGGACTATGCGTACGACTTTGATTTGTTGGCTTGGCTTGGGACTAGCAGGCAGTGTTTTTGCCGAAGCTAATTCCACAACTAAAACCGAAACCCAAGTTCCTGCAAAAACTGAAGCGCCAGTCGCTCCCGAGGTCGAAGTTGCTCCGCCGCCACCGCTTCCCCCACCACCGACTAAATCTGAGAAGACGATCAACATCAATACCAACACCAGAAAAGAACTGGTCAAAGACCGCAAAGATTTTTGTGGCGAAACCAAAGAAGAAGCTGAGAAAAAATGTAAAGATTGGATTAAGGAACAGAAGGCGAGTCTTAAAAAAGATTTCCGAACTTCCTACTGTTCCGACGCACGTTTCCTCTACGGTAAAGAAGAGGGTGGCTGCTCAAAATACGTCAGCTTTGGAGAAATTACCTACCGCCTCAACTAGTCTGTAGTGGGCGTACGACCTTCGTCGGTTTCCGTGTTTTTTCGGATTTGTGTTTTAGGGCGGGCGCAAGCAAGCCTATTTTGGGAAAATGGAAAAATTCATTTATTTACAAAACTTTTTAGGCGAGCGAAACGTTTGGGGTCGGCAAGGAATTCATAAGCGCGCGCGGTTTCAATAATCTTTCCGCCATCGAGCAAGTAGAGTGTGCAGTCGAGTTTAGTAACGAGCGAAATATCATGACTCGTAAGAAGGATCAGGTAGTTCTGCTGTGCCAGTCCCGTCAGTATTTGCGCAAGTTCTTGGGTCAAGGTCGGGTCCAGTGCGGATGATGGCTCGTCCAGACAGAGAATACGCGGTCCGAGTGCAAGGGCGCGGGCAATGGCAAGCCGTTGTTTCTGCCCCCCCGAAAGGCGAGTGACGGAAAAGTCGGCCTGCTCACTCAGACCGAACTGGGTAAGCAGTTCATCCGCTCGTTGCTGGGCAAGAGGACTCGGCATCTTGCTCACTTTGTTTAAGACGAGCGTAATATTTTCACGAGTCGTGAGATTTTTAAAAAGACCAAAATTCTGTAAGACCAAACTGATCACGTTCGTTTGCTGACTTCCTGCTTGCAAAATATTCTTGTCTTGAAAAAAGACCTCTCCCTGATCGGGTTTGTCGAGACGGTTGAGAATGCGCAGTAAAGTGGATTTGCCGGTGCCGGAGGGTCCGAGAAAGACAGCAATTTCTCCCTTTGCAACGCGGAGGCTGACGTCGGATAGAATGAGTTTTTTACGAAAGGACTTGGTCAGATTTTTAATTTCGAGCATAGCTATATTTCCTCTCGACAAGGTAGCTGAGAAGCGAGAGCAGACCAGTTAGAATGAGGTACGTCGCAAACAGCAAGAAAAATACCGTCATCACATCATAGCTTTGATTGAGGAGCGAGCGCAGTTCCTTGTAAAGCTCCATAACGCCGATCGTCGCAGCAAGGCTAGAGTCTTTGAGTAGGGTAATACTCTCGTTGGTTAGGGCTGGCACGACATTGCGCAAGGCCTGTGGGAGAATGATGAATCGCGCAGTCTGTAAGGGACTAAAGCCCAGAACTTTCGCAGCTTCGATTTCATCGGTGCCGACGCCATTGATACCCGAGCGTATAATCTGACTCATATAGGCACTGGAGTTAAAGCCGATGGCTAAGATGGCACAAACCATACTGGAAAATGAGAGTCCAATCATGGGTAAAAAATAGTAGAAGAAGGTAATTTGCACCAGCATCGGTGTGCCACGAAAGAGCGTTGCATAGGCTGCTACCAAATAGCGTAAGCTCCAATGTCCGCGCGAATGCACCACACCGAGTATGGAACCCAAGACCAGGCCAATCACGAGCGCAAAGAACGTGATTTGAAGCGTAACCAAGACACCATGGGCAAGGCTCGGTAAAAAATGAAGGATGAGGTCAAAATTAAGTTTCAAAGTTTCGCAAACTCCATTTGATACTCGTTCACACAGCAAAAAAGTGCAGGCCTATTTTTTGTCAGAATTCATGTGCCATTTTTCTTTGAGCTTCTGCAGAGAACCGTCTGCAATCATAGCCGCTAAAACCCCGTTAATTGCGTCACGCAAGGGTAGGTGCAACTTGGAAACACCAAGCGCACTGTCCTCGTTGAAGGGCAGTTCGTGCACGGCGAAGGGACCAAATCCTTCCTTCCGCAAGTACGATTGGGCAGTCTCATTAGCCACAACATAAGCAGCGGCCCGGCCATTTTTTAGGGCCATGAAGGCTTCCACCGGTGTTGGAAGCTTTTTTAATAGTATCTCTTTATGAACGGATAAAAAAGTCTCTGCAACGAAGCCATCATTGACAATCACTTCCTTCCCCTTGAGCTCCTCGATCGTGCTAAGAGGATGAT
>PLEQ01000388.1 GCA_003136475.1 Deltaproteobacteria bacterium | reverse complement strand
GCCTTACGATGGGGTTAAAATCGAGATATTTGAAGATGTTCACATCATAATAGACGAGCAGACTTTTCGAGAAGTCTTAGTAGAGGCTTGCAGGAGATTTGTCCGCATGTACCCAAGCTATCATGCAGAGGTCGAAGCTGTATTAAGCAAACATGGGCTTACGCAATCATCGTAACCATGAACACGTCCACCCTGCGAGTAGCAGACTCCTTTTGGGCGTAATTTTCTAAATAGACGAGCATTTCACTTTTGGGAAGTTCTGCTACTGGCATTTATTTTCTCCGATCAAGTTGTTTGTATCGATTTTTNNAACAAAGGATGAACAGCTTGACGTTCCTACAGTTTCGTAGACTCTAAGTTAAGCAACTTTCATTTTCCGTTCATACTGCTCCGGACTCAAAAAGCCAAGCGTAGAATGAAGGCGCTCTCGATTGTAAAAGCCTTCGATCCATTCAAATACACTGTTTCGAGCCTCATCTCTGGTCATAAAATCGCAGAAGAAAATATGTTCTTGTTTCAATGAACCGAAGAAACTTTCAACCACGCTGTTATCCCAGCAATTGCCTTTGCGACTCATACTGCAGGCTATACCGTAGGNNGGTGTTTAGTAGACCTTGGTAGTCGTTGCTTGCATACTGAACGCCTTGGTCTGAATGTGATATCAGCCCCGCTGATGGTTGGCGTTGACTGATTGCCATTTTGAGAGCATTGAGCACTAGCTCCCTACTGAAAGTTGGTTCCATTGCCCAGCCTACAACCTTACGCGAATAGAGATCGAGAACGACAGCTAAGTACAACCACCCTTCCTTTGTCCAAAGGTACATAATATCACCAGCCCAAGACTTGTTGGGTGCCGTAGGATTGAAATTACGGTTGAGAACGTTGGAAGCTATAGGAAGCCGATGCTTCGAATTCGTCGTGAATTTAAACTTCCTCTTAGCTTTTGCACGAATTCCATAGGNNATCTTGGGCTCACTGCAAGTTTCTCCCATACCGATCAAGCATGCGTGAATCCTTGGGCTCCCGTAGGTTCCACGGCTGCCAAGGTGAATCTTTTCAATGAGACGTACCAGGCGAAAGTTATCAGTTGTGCGCTGACTTGCTGACCTTGTCTGCCAGGCATGATATCCGCTCTTTGATACCTCCATGGCTTTGCACATCACCTTGAGACTGTACTCATCACGATGCTCATCGATAGCTGCGAACTTCATTTCTTCAGACTCGCAAAGTACGCTGCGCTTTTTTTTAAAAACTCATTTTCCATGCGTAAATCTCGGATCTCAAGCCTGAGTTTGCGTAGCTCTTCGTCTTCTTGCTTCAGTTTGCCCTTGCCTGGGAATGCCGATTTGCCATCCGCCTCTGTTGCCTTGATCCAATGTCCGATTAGGTTCTGGTTTATGCCTAACCTTCTCCCGACTTCAGCCTTGGACATAGCTCCATCCAAAACCATCTTTACGGCTTCAAGCTTGAATTCTTTGGTAAATTTCTTTCTGGGGGTACGCATTTAAACTCCTCGTAGCGTTCGTTATATCACGCTAACTTGGAGTCCACAAAATTGAGGGAGGCTACTAACCAAAGTCTGAGTCTTCCCATCTTTCATGTTCGCGAAGAAATTTTTCGAACTCTCCACGTTTTCCAGCAAAAACAGCAATTCTGGCCAAGTCAGCCCTATTATAAGGACAACTATTTGAATTAAATTGTTCAGCGATCCACTCGAGTACATCCTCATTCTCTTTTGCTAAATTTTCCAAAATACCGAATACGGCTTCATGTGGACCACATTCAGTTTGAGTTGAAACTAAAAGTCTTTTAAATTTATCCAAGTTTTCTAACGTCACTATTGTTTCCATGCTGGATATGAAGTAATCGCTTTTCCTGCTACATCGATCCTAACGTTGACCTTAATTCCATCGACTGTTGCTTCGATAAGGTCATTTCTAATTGAGGGATTGGATTCTACAATTTTAGTTGTAATATCTCCAATTTTTTCAACAGAATATGATTCTGGCCAAAGAGTTTTTACACCCTTTAGCTTTTGCCCAGATTCAGTGAATGCTTTAGCATTGTCAAAGGCCCTGGCATTAGCCCAAGCATCCCTAGGCAATTGGACCCGTTCAACCCCATTATTGAGAGTTTGAGTTAAAATATCTCCACCTACCTCAATTCTTTCGGCCTTGAATTCGGTAACATTTCGAATGTTATAGTTTTTGCCAAAAAAAGCATTTGTCATGCGATGTTCTTCAGGATGCATATAGAAGGGAAGGAGACTTCCATGCTTGTTAAGGGAGGGCATGCTCGCCTCATCAAAATACATAGAATCATATACGACACCTTCTTTATTTCCAGACTTTTCAATGATTAAGCGCATCGAATAGATCATATAAAGAAGGCTGAGTTTTACCGGTTTATCGATACGCTGAAAATGCTGCTCCAGCGCGGTTAGAAAAGCTGCAGCGTGGCACGTATTTCCTAGCTGTTGCACCCCTTCCGGGCGAAGTATCGGCCANNAGTTTTGGGTCAAACGAAGAACTTCTGATTGTTCCCATCCTGGCAGTCATACTGCATAACTTCAGCGCCATTATCTGTTTTCCATTGAAAAACATCTACACACTTGCCGTGCATGGTTTTTATTTGATAGGCGTCACCATCAGGCAAAAGCTTAAACTGCTCACTAGGTCCATGGTGGCAATCGAATTGAATGATCGCAGCGCCATTGCTATCACCGCCGCCGCCAACATCAAGACATTTGCCACTGTGTAAGAATACTATTTCAAAAACATCCTTCTTTAGTGATGGAACTAGTCTTAATTTTTGATTATCAACATCGAGGCAATCCCAGAGATGCACTGGCGGCCCTGCNNACTTCACATCAAGACACCTGTTGGCATGAACTGAAGATATGTGAAATGTGGTATCTGCAGGCAGGTTTTGAAGGGCATGGCTCTCAGCAGAGTAGGGGAAACCAAAACACGCGGCAAATAGAAATAGATGCCGAATTTTTCTAAAATTTTGCATATTATAAGAATCCTTAAGAACCCAGCGGATCAAACTTGAAATAGTCTTATACCGGTCCAAACACCTGGTAGACTATAGAATGAGCCTTGTCAAATTCTAAGAAATTAATTAAATCGCTAAAATCTGGCGGTTATTTTGTTGCAGATATTGCGGGAGGTTTAAATTTGATCAATCGACATTTCCAACAGGTCTCTAGAAAGAGTTCCCATTGAAACATTATGCTCTTTGGCTTTTATGTTAAGCCGATCGTACAAAATTAGCCGAATTCGGATAGAAACAGGTTGCAACACAGTGATGTTAGAAAACTTGGATAAATTTAAGAGACTTTTAGCTTCAACTCAAACTGAGTGTGGTCCACATGAAGCCGTATT
>PLEQ01000289.1 GCA_003136475.1 Deltaproteobacteria bacterium | reverse complement strand
GATGATGACAGACCATAAGCATATCGAGGTGCTCATCGATCGTGTTGTGCGTAAGGGGGCGCGTTGGATTGGTTGAGCTTGGAAGAACATTCGGGTGCCCACAAACTTGGATAATATCGGGAGCGTGCCCGCCACCGGCGCCCTCGGAATGATACGTGTGAATGGTTCGATCTTTGAATGCGGCTAAGGTATCCGACAGGTAGCCCGATTCATTGAGCGTGTCGGTGTGAATCGTCACTTGCACATCGTACGCATCCGCAACACTTAGACAGCAATCGATTGTTGCCGGTGTGGTACCCCAATCTTCATGCAGTTTTAAGCCGATGGCGCCACCGAGTATCTGTTCCGCAAGACCTTCGGGTTTGGAAGTATTGCCTTTGCCGGTGAATCCAAAATTCATCGGAAAAACATCGCTTGCTTGCAACATCAGTTGAATATGTTTGGCACCGGGTGTGCACGTCGTAGCATTGGTTCCGGTTGCAGGGCCCGTGCCCCCTCCGATGAATGTAGTAATACCACTCGCCAATGCGGTGTAAATTTGCTGTGGGCAAATAAAGTGAATATGAGTATCGACACCACCGGCAGTGACGATCATTTTTTCGGCAGCGATCACTTCCGTCGTCACCCCGACGATCATTTGGGGGCTGACTCCCTCCATAATATCGGGATTGCCAGCTTTGCCAATACCACAAATACGCCCGTGCTTGATCCCGATGTCCGCTTTATAAATTCCCGTCCAATCGATAATGAGAGCATTGGTCAGAACACAGTCTAAAGCATCGTCTTGGCGGACGCCGGCTGCTTGCCCCATCCCATCACGCAGCACTTTGCCACCACCGAACTTACATTCATCACCGTAGACCGTGCAATCTCGTTCGACCTCTGCAATCAATTCGGTATCACCCAAGCGCACGCGATCACCCACGGTCGGTCCAAAAAAATCGGCATAGAAACTACGCTTCATCGAGAATGTCATTGAAAACCTCGTTCTNNCTAGTGACTAAACCATCCGCGAGTGCGTTGCCACCGTGCATGATGCGTTTACCGCCAATAGCTACGAGCGAAACGGTTTTGCTTTCGCCCGGTTCAAAACGTACCGCTGTCCCAGCAGGAATATTCAAGTGCATTCCATAAGCTTGACTACGATCGAACGACAGCGCACGATTGCACTCAAAGAAGGGATAGTGGCTGCCGACTTGAATAGGTCGATCACCACGGTTGCTGACGACTAGCCTTAGCGTTTCGCGTCCTTCATTGATGGTGAGTTCACCAGCTTGAGTAAGGATCGCTCCCGGTGAGCATTTTGAAAATTCCGCTTTTTCGCTATTTATCTTGCGTACCGGAACCGGAAGAAAACTCCCGTAGAGCGCCAGTTCCAAGTCACCGAACTCGCGAACTATAGGATGGTGGACAGTCACCAGTTTGGTTCCGTCCGGAAAGCACCCTTCGACTTGGACTTCGGCAATCATCTCAGCGACGCCGGACATCACGTCAGCAAGTCCCAGTAGCCTGCGTCCCCAATCCATCAGTTCGGCAACGCTCTTACCGTCGCGAATGCGTTCCAGAATTTGCATCGAAATAAGGGCAACCGATTCCGGATAATTGAGGAGCACACCGCGTGCCAAACGTTTTTGAGCGAGAAAACCCGCTTGATGCAAAGTCAGTTTATCCAGTTCTTGGGGACTCAGATGCATGGTTTAAGCTCCGATGATGCGTTTACCACTTCCTAGCCCATGGGTTGTCTCCCAAATATTCGGGCAGAAAGTGCAGAGTTTCACGTATTTTTTTGCCAAGCTCTTCGAGAGAAACCGCAGCAAATCTCAGCAGTGCCCCTTCTTGGTCGAGGGCATTGGCCGAGCTAATCAATTCAGAAAAAGGCTGCACGGATTGCTTCCCCACTGCGTCCATGATTTGTTTTCCATGGTCCTTAAAATCCGGACCGATCAGGAGGACCAAACCCAGAGCTTCGAAGCGGCCCATGCGCGAGGCGAGTTTACCGATTTTCGGTTCCAACAGCAGAGATTCTAAAAAGATCAATTTTTTTTCGCGATACACGCGAATCTGATTTTTCAAACTCTTGAAAAGCCAGCGTTCACCAAAATCTTGACGTCCCGAGCTGATGATATCCACAAAAAGAAGGGAAGCCTTGTCTTGCAAATGAAATTCCTGATTTTGTGAAAAACTGGACTGGGCATAGCAAACCACGGGATCGGGAAATACTACGAGTGAGGCTGCAGTTTCAATTTCACTGTAGAGATTTTGGCATGCGCCATGACTAGATCGATAAACCTTAGTAGACGATTGCGTCAAAAGAGCCGCTTTGGCTGCGGTACGAACACGCACGCTTAAATGGATTCTATCTCCGCCAAGAATGCCCCCACCATAGTTACTAGTGTAGACCCAGGCTGCATCACCATGATTGTGTGGATTCATGAGGCGAAGTGGCGCTTTTGCGTAAGCTTTTCTGAGGACGGTGCGGTTTCGTACTTTCTCAAAATCCAGTTCGCCAAGCCCCGCTCGCTGTTCGCGATGGAAAGCAGGTCTCTCAGATAGAGGTCTAGGTGGGAGGCTTTCTCGCGTGAGCAACATTGGGAATTCTTTTCTTTTTGCGATGGTTTAAAAAAACATTACTATGAAGTTCATGCAAGGAGATAGCTCTATTCAATACGTCAAATTTTCATAGGGACTGATTGTGATTAGAAAAAATTTAGATCTGGCAGTGATGATCCTGTGCGTTTCATCAACCGCAGCATGGGCGCATCCTGGTCACGGTGTGGAAGGCTTCCTCCCCGGTGTTTTGCATCCCCTTTATGGTGCCGACCATCTTATTACAGCCTTGGCGGTCGGCGTATGGGCTACGCTCCCAGGCAAAAAGGCCATCTTTGCCTTTCCTCTCACTTTTATTCTTGCGATGGTCTTGGGGGCCTTTGCAGGGTTTGAAGGCTATGGATTACCGTTCAAAGAGTCTGGAATTTTAATTTCGATGGCATTGCTAGGTTGCGCATTGGTGTTTTCCGTTCGACCACCTCTCTTCCTAAGCCTTCCGTNNCAACGCACATGGCGTCGAAATGCTAGCAGGATTTTCAACTGTGAAATATGCTCTGGGTTTTACGCTTGCAACGGCATTTCTTCATTTGGCAGGAATGGCAAGTGTAGGGCTGCTTCAGAATCTCATCAGCGAGCGTACAGCCCAATTTGGCGTTCGAGTCTTTGGTACTTTCACACTGGCTTCTGCAGTATTTGTCGGATTTGCTTAGGAAGATCCGACGCTTTCCCCAAAATATTCCTAATAATTGACCACCACTCAAGTCTAAAGTATCCTTAATCGCAAAGTGCACTAGCTAAGTTTTGGCCAAGAATGGCGGCTTTCTTATCAAAAGGGAAGCTTCCTCATTTTGATTGGATNNCTTTTGAATGCAGGCGGATCGAATCGCGTCAAACGCCATAAAATTTGAAAAGCCAGACCTTAGTTTTTACTTGGAAGAATATAACGAACTCTTAGCAGGGATTCTCATTAGTAAGAGCGAATCACTGGATTACCTTTCATCCCCCACTCTCAATCGGCAAGAGTCTCTAACCCATTTATATGAAAAAATAGAAAAATTTCGCCAGATCCGAGACTTTCTAACGAAGACTCAGCAGAACGTTCATTTGCTTGCTAACGACTGCTGGCTCTATCCCTTTCTAAAAGAAGAGTTTGGTGAACGCGTCAGCACCGAACAGGAATTGGCGCGCGGACTTAAAAGACGCGTTCATTTTGCCATAGGCTGTATCAAACTCTTCCTGAAGTCGCTCATCGCTCTACTGCTTGGAACTTTAAAAGACGATTCTAGCGGACAGTATAATGCTGTCTTGCGGACCTACTTCGATCATCGGTGTGTTCGCAAAGATCATTCACTTCGCGAAGAATATTTCGGAGAGTTTTGTGATGCTTTAGGCAAGGATAAACGTCTTCTTGTTATTTTTAAATTTATGTCGGCAAAGGATTTTATTCCCTACTGGCGAGCTAAAACGAGTCCTCATTTTAGCAAAGTTGTTCTTGAGAATTTTATCGGCCTGGGTGGGGTCATCAAAGGTTTTCTAAGCTTTCTTCGCTTTCGCATCCGTCTAAGCCATCGCTATTTTTTTCGAGGCTTAGAGGTTACAGCGCTGATTCAAAAGTCACTGGAGGATGATTTTTTTGCGTTTCACAATTTGAGTGTGTTTTTAGAGTTTCAAGCAGCTAAAAAAGTGTTAGGTAGTCAACCTCAAATTTTCTATTACCCGTATGAAAATCAGCCATGGGAGAAGCTATATCCTCTTGTAAAAAGCCAAACGCAAAGCCCAACTAAAATCGTGGGTTTTCAGCATACGGGTGTCTCTTTCAAGCTTTTGAATTATTTTCCAAGCAAGCTTGAACGGTCCTATCCTTACTTTCCAGATAAAATTCTAACGGTCGGCGAGACAATTCGCAGAGTTCTCTCAGAAAAGGCTTTCTATCCTTGTCCGATCGAAGTGGGANNGCATTACGACATCAGAAATTTGTCACCGATGGGGAAATACAGTTTCGCCAGCCCGACCTGAAGAGGCACAATGCGGTCGTGTACGCCTTCTCCTACGATCTCAGTAACTACGCTATAATATTAGCTGCTCTTAAAAACTGTTTTGCCGACTCTTCCATCAAAGTCTATTTGAAGATCCATCCCGACTATGCTGAAGAGCAAGTTATGCGTAGGCTTGGCATGGACTTAGCACCTAACTTTGTACTCGGGCAAAAATTGGATTGGATAGATCTTTATAAGGTCGTCGACTGTATTTTCTACGACGACAACTCGATCGGCCTTGAGGGACTGATTCAAGGGGTGAAGACTTTTAATTTTATTGCTGGTGATCCCATTTACAATTGCGATCGTATGTTTGGCTTTAATCTTTGGAAAACCGAACTTGATGAACCCGGCATGAAAGAGCTACGCTTAGCAATTGAGTCCGGATCCTTCGATAAAAACTGGGATCGAAAAGCTACAGTTGCGTACGTGAAGGAGTACTATACGCCTTACGCGCAGGCCCAATGCTACTCGCGCTTCTTCTGAGCCCTGTGAGGAAAACGATGTTTTATAATATTTTTGCGGGAACGAGTTCTTTCGCGGAAGTACGTCTGGCTTTTAGATATCTGCTTTCCTTTCGTTTCAAAGACCGGCAGATTATCGATGCTTTTCATGCGGCTGCGCAAGAGGCTACCGGTACCAAGTATGCGTTCAGCTTTGGCAGTGGGCGTATATCTCTCTTTATGGCGCTGCAAGCGCTGGGTATCCGAGACGGCGACGAAGTCATTTTGCCGGCCTACACGTGTGTGGTTGTGGCAAATGCTATTCACTACGCGGGTGCCAAACCGGTTTACGTCGACATTGATCCAGTGACTTTTAATATCGACGTGTCCAAAATCGCGACTGCTATCAAAGTACGCACCAAAGCCATCCTTGCCCAACATACCTTCGGTTTAATCTGCGACATCGATACCATCCGCGCAATTGCCAAAAAACATGGACTTCGTATCATCGAAGATTCTGTCCACGCCCTCGGTATTGAGCATAAAGGGGAAAAAGTCGGAGCCTTAGGTGACCTTGCCTATTTTTCAACTGACAACTCGAAAGTCATCAGTACNNAGGGGGATTCGTCACAACCAACGACCCGGAACTTGCCAAAAAACTCGATCAGCTTTGGCACGCTACACCTTGGCTTCGTTCCTTCGACTACTTTCGCATTGGGGTTAGTTTTATCTTGGCTTACTTTCTCTATTCCCCACGATCCTACCGTTGGACGCGTTATATTTTAAGAGTTTTAAGTAAGTTTAGAGTTCTTTTCTATTTTCGTGACGAATTGCTACTGGAACGTCCGACACATTATCGCTTCCCATGTCGCATGTCTTCCTTGCAAGCGGCAATCGGTCTTTCGCAACTTAGAAATCTCGATAGCAATCTCTCACACAGGAAAGAGATCGGACTCAAAGCCGAGCGCCTCATGGGTTGCTTAGGCGAGAGGCTTCTTGAGCAAGGTAGCAATCATAGTTTTTTGCGGTATTCTTTCTTAGTTGATGATCGAGCGAGTTTTCTAAAAGCGTTTTCCAACCAGTATGATTTAGGGATTTGGTTTACGTCCGTGCTTCATGGTCGCATGCAGAATTTGGATAAGCTGGGTTATCAGACAAAAAGTTGTCCGATCGCAGAAGATGTTGCCAAACGTATCGTGAATATTCCGACGCATTATCGTATTCCCGTCGATCCTGTCATTGCAGCCCTTAGCGCGTATGAGACGCATGTGGGAACAGAGTCTTTCGCTAGGCGCCGCCGCGATTTCCTATCTCTTTCAGACGGATTAGATAGCGATTGAGGATCTCTTTATCAAGACCAAATATTTGTGGTCGCAGAAANNAATTGCAGAACTCATCAAACAAAAAGCTATACATTTAATAAGCAGAAGACCGTACAGATTCGTAAAGAGCAGACGCTGAGAAAGGAATTCTGCTAACTGTTGAGCGATCAAAGCCGCAATTCCCAACAGCGCCAAGATGAGAAGATCTTTTGCCAGCATCTTGCGGAAAGATAGGCCTAGTAGGCGACTATTTAGAATATTGTAAATGCACGTATCAATAAACTGCAAGAGAAGAAACTTTATAGCTAGCCCTTGCGCGCCAAGATTGAATTTAAAGTGAAAGAAGCTTGAGTCGGATAGAAGAATATAANNGTTTAGTCCGACCATTCGCCAGGAGTAAGGTTGAGGAAAGTTGTCCGTAAGTTTGATGTATAGGATAGAGAAACATAAGCGTAGCAATCAGACCTGCTGCTTCAAAGTTTTTCCCGGCAGTTATGAGAAGGATCTCCTTAGCGTTGATAGCGGCCATGACGGCTAAAAAAGCCGTTATAGAAAAAAAACGCCGCAAATCCACTTGAAAAAGTTTGCGAACAAGCTCGATTTTCTTTTCGAAAAAAGCCGCGGATGCTTCCTTATGAAAAATTGGTGTCATCGAGCCGGTAATGAGGAAAATCGCTGCGCTGAGCTGTTGGCAAAAACCAAAATAGCCCTGCTGGATAGAGCCCCCATGTTTTTGCAATAGCCAGCGATCGGCAACTGTAAAGAGAGCGCCCAAAACACTGAAGACCACGAGTGGACCACAGTAACTAAAAAACTTGCGCGACGAATCAGCAAGGGTGCTTTCTGAGAAATCCAGCGTGCCCCCGCCCAAGGCTTTGTGACCAAACCTAAAGACAAAAACTGCGATGGCATAATACCCCAGGGAAAGGATCACAGTTGCAATTTTTAAAGAAAAGAAGCCACACAAAATAAACAGAAGTATCACAGCTAAGGAAAAAGCACTGACAAAGCCTCGAACAAGTTCGACCCTTTTAGCTTGACCGGAAGCATCTGTGACCCTTATCGCCATCGTCGACAAGTAGATGCCAAAGGATAGAAACAAGCCAAACCACATATAGGAAGCGTCAATCTCAGGCCAAAAGTAGTTCTGCCCGCCAAAGAGATTGACTCCTCCGACATAAAAGATGGTGAAAAGAGCAATCGTAGCAAGCACCAGACAAAAGAAGCCAGCGACTTTTTTATAGGTATCACGACTTTGCGATGCAAAGGTGAAGAAAGCTGTACCTGTTCCGAGTTCTAGTCCCGAAAAAAGGCCCTGAAAGTGCGCTCGTGCAAAGACCCAATGCCCATATAAAGTGGGCCCTAAAAAGCGCGAAAGTATAATTTGTTGCAGCAAACCGATGCCACTTGCAAAAAAATTGCCAAACAGCTTAAAAAAATACCGACTTTTCATCGACTCTGACTTTTGAATTGTCAAATCCCGCGTTTGGTTTAAAAAACTGTCTGAAAACCACGATCCTTTTTAAAAGAGTATCAGGTTCAGTGAAGAATGAATAAGAAAAATAGAATGAGGATTTATGGNNTCAGCAGGTCTATCTTCCTGCTTCAGGACAGAGCGGTGTTTATAAAGATCTACCCGGTGCGATTGGCGAGGCTTTCTGGACGGAGTTTCAAAAGGTTCACCCGAGAACAACATGGTGCGGCTCGCATTCCTGGGCGTGTTGGCGCCATTATGGCAAGCGCCTCCTCTCTCTTGCGACCATTGGCCTCCATTTCCCTCTTCTATTTTGGGTAAACCACGGAAGATACAGCCTTGGCCCCTGGTTCATTTCGACCATAATCGCTATAATTTTTGTGCAGTGGTCTCTATTAACGATCGGTGAACGATTCTTGGCCTTTCTTAAAAGACCCCGTCGAGAAAATTTTAAGGAAGAGGTTCAGAAAATCTCTCCAGCTTAATCTAGGACGACATAGATGCGGTCGATAAAGTTTNNACCCAAATCCCCTGATCGGCTTGTAAAATAAGCCACCGTTTAGCTGGCTTTCTAAAATTCGGACTAGAGAAATAAGAGAGAAAGGAAGGAAGAGCTGTGTCGATCATCATCACGTCGCTATCTAAGCTCCAATGCTGCGGTGGTCTTAAATAAGACATACTCAGATCAGGAACTACGAGTTCATTCCTATTCGTAGCTTGCTTTTCCAAGAACTCATCTGCAGAATCTACAGCAAGAACGCCTCCATCAATACGTGCCTCTCCGCTCATTGTCAAAAGTGACGAGCCTTGCGGTCCAACTGCGACTTNNCCAGTAGCCACCATCGATCTTCAATTCGTCATAAGGGGCATTCTGCTTTTTTCCTCTGCTACTAAGATTTACCATCCCATCCACATTCGAGAGCATATTGGGAACTCTTTCATCGCGATAAACATTTTGCTGGTACTTTGGCAGATGAAGAGTCACCCGTCCCGAACCCGAAAGCTGCGCATTGCTTAGCAAAAAATATTCGGTCTCCAGATATCCATCTATGCGCAGCTCACCCCCTAGAACGCGAACGACATAGGCAAAAAGTTTGTGTGGTGACGGAATGAGTAAGTTGGCAGAAGATTGTCGAAGGCCTATCGCATCTAGACGAATATCCTGATCTTGAACAACTGGAGAGTTAATGCGACTCTCGATAAAACGNNATCCCCGCAGCACTAGCCAAAGTGGAATTATTGGCGAGTCTATTGTCGAGAATCTGCGTTCCAAGACTGAATTTTAGCGGCTCTTCATGATCTCTTAGAGAGACATGAGTACGTTTTTGTCCGTAACCGGCAAAACCGCGAGTTTGGTAGTCTAGGGAGATGTTCTGCTGCAAGTCAGCCAAACTAATAAGCCCTTGACCTAGAAGGCCATTCATCATAGGAAGCCATTTTGCGTCGCTAGCACCTTGCTCACTGATTTTAAGCAGTGGGCTCCCGCTATCGCCAAGGCTAGGAGCGCCTAAGAGAGGGGCCTCCTTACCAGCAGAAAATGCAGAGGTTAATAGCTTCTTACCCGTAGCAGGTTTATAAATAAGTCCCGTGATTTGAAATCGAGCCCCCAATTTCTTGGGTGATTTCTCTTCAACAAAAGAGAGGCCATTGCCTGTCAAACCATAACCAGCAGTTTGAACAAATGTGTTTAGATACTGGCTTGGTTCAGCAAAAGATAAATATGGAAAATTGCGATAAACCGGTCGATCTAAGTAGAAAACAGCAATATCTTCTTCAGGATAATCGTCAAAATATTCTTTGTAGGAATAGTATTGTTTACCAATTTGCCTAGCACCTATGATTTGGTAAATATCGCTTGCATCAGGGTCGACTCCGTTTTGCGTATACGCTAGAGAAAAAGTGCCAAGATTCTGATTTGCAGGATCAGAGTCTTCACCCGACCCATATAAGTCTTTCAGGCAGTGCGCTGCCGTTAGCACTGTGCGTGGATCCACGAGTCCGCCAGTGCATAGCCTAGCCTTAGGACCAAGACTTGGAGAATGCAGATTTGCAAATCCGACGGTTTCAAACTCTTCGGCTCTACCGAAGGCTTCGTATAAGCTTCGATCGACATCATGCTGAATCAGGATGGCCCAAGCCTTTGCCGAAAGCAGGAAAATGGCCAATAGAAAGAATTTATTGAAATTATGATTCATGAGTGAATT
The DNA here is from genome assembly GCA_003136475.1 of Deltaproteobacteria bacterium. GTDB lineage: Bacteria > Bdellovibrionota_B > Oligoflexia > Oligoflexales > Bog-1112 > BOG-1112. The sequence goes on along the minus strand of PLEQ01000289.1, from coordinate 2,595 downwards.
AAAGTTAAAAGGGTGCAAATTTTTTCACCAGCTGATTGTTTAGATAGGTAAAAATATCAACTGCGCTATAGACACACACTCGTTCTTCGACGGCTTTGGCGGCCTTCACTAGCCAAACATTCTTTCGCCCGTTGTGAGGACTTTGGCCCACCGTCACGGAAATATTGGCAAAGCCATTTCTAGACAAAAATTCCTCAATAAAGGGTGCGTTTTTTTCTACGGCATAAAAAGACAGCAAATAGTTAATAAACGAGTCCTGGAAAAACTCCCTGGCACTGTAATACCAGCAAGGCACGAGTCCGCTTCCATTGGGCATATAAGTTTTATGGAGCTTTTCAAAAGATCCAATTTGACCTCGGAGCAAGCTAATATATTGCCGACTCTCAAAAAGCTTAGTGAACACATTACTTTCGTAATTATGAATCTTGGTATTTTGCAATTGCGGAAGCGAGACCCACCAGTCTGATGTCGCGTCTGGGTTCTCAAGATCGAGTTCCATAAGATCGTTGTAGATGGTCAGTTCCTGGCGGACACGCTGACACAAATGTTCAAAAGGAATGGCAGTCTTATCCGCGATGTCGTGCAAGATCGCTCGCAAGCGACCTTGATCTACCATCACTTCTTCGATCAAAGCTTGGTCAACGTTTGGATATTTCTGCCTCATAAACGCTTCGCTATCAAAAGACTCAGCAGTGGCAGCCATCAAACTTTGGTAGTCGACAAAATAGTTGTGCCAGCCATGAAAGGGATTTTCTCGAATAGACTCTACGAACGAGTTGGCATTTTCTTGAGAGAGGGCTAGCGAATAGTAAGGATCCAATTCGATTTCGAGAGCTGCGCCGACCGGCATATGAGGTGCTAAGTTCGCAAGCATTCGGGGAATCGTATTCAAATTTGTTGGAGGCCGTTCGAGATAGACCCCTGCAATACGATAGGACGCAAAATCGTAAGTACAAGCGTCGCCTTGAATATGCGGTGCATCGACTACACTGGGCTCAAAATCGATAGTGGTAGCTCGGCCCTGAAAAGTACTGCGGTGACTAAAGTCACAGTTTTTTTGATCATGTAAGCGATCGCGAATGTAACCGAGTGGGTTTTGAGCCCGTCGCGTCGAGCCAACGACGAGATACAACTCTTGATTTTGATCATTTGGAATCTCGTAATCATCGATTCTAGAAGCTAAGCTTTCGGAAAAGGCTTGCGAAGCTAGCCAAAGATAGGCTGATGCCATAAGGAAGAGAGTGCAAAGAATAGGTTTTTTCATAATGGGTCTCTTTTAAAAAAGCTCAAGGGGTGGGGAGGCCTCCCAAACCTGGAGTTTACACAGTCTAGGTTCGAGACGTTCTAACTCGGAAGCGACACCATTTACAAGCTATACGCCGAAAAATCTTTGCTGTTGAGAGATTAGCTTTTTCCGAAAGCTCGATACATTGGATCAACGTTCCCAAACGACTGGAAAGAGTGGATGTTCCATAGGCGCTCCTGCCGCAAGCTCGTCTTCCAATCCAGGAAAATGGGGTGAAGTCACCCAAGGACGCGGAGCATGCATTATATCATCTCCCAAGAAGCGAACGGAAAACACACGACGCCGACTGCTACCCTCCACCCCACGCGAGGCATGTAAGCTTAGCATATGAAAACAAATCACATCTCCAGGCACCATTTCCCAAGCTAGTATGGGATAGTTTTCGCGCGCACTTTCAATGTCTGGGAGNNACGAAACCACTGCGCTTGCAAGCTTAAGAACGAACGAGGCATCAACCATGGCCCCAAGTGGGACCCAGCTACAAATTCTAAAGTTGAATACTTGCTTACGGGATCGACCGGAATCCAAAAGCTGCAATTTTGTTTACCATCGATATTGTAATAGGGTTGATCTTGGTGCCACGGTGTATGTTGCCGCGTGCGTGCTTCTTTAACAAGCAAGTGGTCATGATAGAGTCGGACTTTTGAACTCTTCATGAGGGCTCCGGCAACGGCACCTAAGGGTGAATTAAAAATAAGCTCCCGATAGAAAGAATTTGTTTGCCAATTGCAAAAATCCTCAATAAAGAAGCCCGGATCATCCGCCTGACTGGCAATTTTTGCACGCGGACTTGGCGATCGCAAATTGTACTCAATACCTTGTTTTAGACTTTCGATCGTCTTAGCATTCAGCAATTGGCGTATACAGACAGCACTCATCGTTGCGTAGTCTTCAATATGCTGATGAGTCAGTCGCGAAGATAGATTCTTCATTCCAATCTCCATTTCTTTTCGCAGAAAGACTTCGATTTTACCAATTTTGATAGGGCACGCCAGGGATCTTTTAAAGAAAAGATCCTGAGCTTTGATTGAATTTTGGTNNAGGCAGGGGCTTTAAAAGGTTAAGGTTTTATAAGCTCGGGGCGTGACTTCAATATCGACGCGACGGTTCTTCGCCTTGCCTTCTAATGTCTTGTTAGAAGCAATCGGCTTATCATCGGCGTATCCGACGGTCTGTACACGACTCAATTCTATGGCATTCGAACCTACCAGGAAATCTGAGATCGCTTGCGCTCTCGCTTGTGAAACCCTGTAGTTGGTTTTTTTGGACCCGTTGAGTCGGTATGACCC
>PLEQ01000021.1 GCA_003136475.1 Deltaproteobacteria bacterium | reverse complement strand
TCCCTCTCAACCGGACACCCCTGCCTCAGTATCTGAATATTTTATCTGCCCTTTCCAAAGGCAACCACATAGATGGTCTTGAGAAGCACCGCAGCATCAAGCTGAAAGGAGAAGTTTCTAATATAGTAGAGATCGTAAGAAAGCTTCTGAAGTGTATCTTCCAGCGAGCTTCCATAGGGATATTTTACCTGTGCCCAACCCGTGATCCCCGGGCGCACGAGATGTCTCAAATGATAGTTGGGGATGAGGCGTTCATATTCCCTGACAAGCTTAAGCCACTCCGCGCGGGGGCCGATCAGACTCATATTACCACAAATCACATTCCAGAGTTGTGGCAATTCATCCAGGCGGCTCTTGCGAAGAAATGCACCGAATGAAGAGACCCGGGAGTCGCGCTCCTGAGTATAGGCATTACCTTGATCGCTCCCCTGTTCCATTGTTCGGAATTTGTAGAGCGTAAAGGGAGTTTGGTGGATTCCCATTCGTTGTTGGCTGTAGATTATGGGTCTTCCATCAAACAGAAGAACACCCAACGAGACCAATGCCAGTATTGGGAGAAGGCAGAGCAAAAGAAGCAATGCTATCACAAGATCTAAAAATCGCTTGAGAAGAGAAGTAAAAGAATACCTCACGAGATCAATATTTGAATCAATGGCCCAGGATGGTCCGACTAATTCAAGAGGGATCCGATTCCAATAAACTTCATAGAATTTTTCCATTGAATAGACCGGAATTCCATCGAAATGGATGGCCAGCATTTTTTCTGCAATAGGTTGGCTAAGATTGGAATATCTCGCCGCAATGATGACTGCCGTGAATTTGGAAATGCTTTTTCTTTCAAGGAGATGAATCAGTTGCGATGGTCCGAATTCAATAATCGGTGAATCTATCTCTGCAATAGATCGGCCGATCTGCATATCTTGAACCCCTGCGTAGTGGGCTTTTTGATACTGATTACTATTGTGATAATCAGAATAAAAAAGCGCTCCAAGTTCGGAATCGACGATCACAAGAAATTGGCTTTCTTGGCGGCTTTTCAAAGAGGAAAACCAAAAAACTCTACGGATTACAAGGGATGTTCCGGCGAAGCAAAGTGATGAGATGAATAGGATGCCCCTACTGGAAGAAGGTTCGTCGCCAAAATTTGCAACAACGTAAACAAAAAAAGCGGCAATGGGCAGGCTGCCAATGCACGCAATAAGATGCTCGCTTGCATATTGCAATGAAGCGAAATTAGTGACGGAAGCATATCCTCGCACCAATCCTATAGCCACCATCATCACCGCTGGCGGGATAAGCAACGCACTTGTGGAAATATGATTGTAAGAACCGCTTCCTTTCGAAAGGACGTAATNNAGTAAAAGTACGTGCTAAAAGGCATTTGAGTAATGAATATTTTCAAGCATAACCCCCGATCAGATCTGATGCAAAAGCTGATTTTCGAGACATTGAATGCCGCTCAGAAATTTCAGGAATCTATCCCAGAAGATCTGAGGCACATTCGATGAACGAACCTAAAGAATTCTGTGCACGCACCCAGGAATTACCCATCGCCCCGCACTTTTTACTTTCCAGGGGGCAATTGACGTATTTGAGAATGACTCTGACCNNAAGAATTCTGGGCACGGACCCAGGAATTACCCATCGCCCCGCACTTTTTAATTTTCAGGGGAGAATTGACGTATTTGAGGATGACTCTGACCAGCTGATTTGCATCACCAGGATTAATCACATCGCCAGCTCCCGATAAGCGAATCTCACGGGCAACTTCAGAACCAGAGGGTCCTACAAAAAGACAGGGACGTGCTGCGGCCATCACCCCGTAGGCCTTACTCGGAACGACGAGTCCCAACATACCCTCTCTCATTGTTACCAGATGCAGATCAGCGGCAGCAAAACTTTGATTAAGCATCTCTTCTGGCTGAAAAGGGAGAAAACGCACATTCTTCAATGACCTGGTNNATGTTTTTAATATCCATACTTTGAACGATTGAGGCAGCTGCAAGCACGGTATCAAAATCATGGGCACGCCCCATGTTTCCAGAATACTCAACGATAAAAGACTCCCCTAGTCCGTGCAATTCGCGAAAGGAATTGGGTAAGCGAGAAAGAGGCACAATACTCTGCTCCACACCAGAATTTAAAATCACTCTGATTTTTGAATTCGAAAGTCCGCGAGCAAGAAGACGATCTTTCATGCACTGACCAGGCACAATATTAATANNACATGAAGAGGGTTGAAAGTCCGCGCAGCAACCAAGCGATCCACCCACCCTTGGAAATCACTCCAACTTCTTCGGCAATCTCCGGATAGAGATCCTGGGCCCAATGAATCAGACGTGAATTCTTACATATTCCAATCAACACACCGACTACAAGGAGCATGGGGGGATCGGTCATGGTGACCACCACATCATTGCGGGGAATTTGTAACGCACCTAGAAAGAATGAAGGTATCCCTACTGCTGAAGTGATTACCCTGAGAAATATATTACCTTTGGAATGAATGTTTCCTTCGCATCTGTAAATTATTACCCCATCCCTAACCTCCGTACTGGGTTTAAGACTGGAGGCCGGAGGCATCCCTGTCGCCAAAACTGATACATTCCATCCTGCTCGTACAAACCCGCGGGCAACATATTCCAACACCCGTCCAGTAGCACCATGAGATGGAGGATAAACTCTATTAATAAAGAGAATTGGNNGAGAAATTAACAGAGGGGTTCGGAAAACCGCAGAATATAAATCAGCCGCTTTTGAGGAACGGTGAGACGCCGTAAAAAATCCAGTATTCTGGAATTTTAAGAAATTCTAGCAAAACAAACCTATTTAATCCCTTGATCCCAGAAGGGGTTTTCCACCATTCGATAGAGGCATCTATGATACCAAATTTTATATCGGGCATCACCTTCCTGAATGTTGCCAGTGCCCGCCGGGTATGAAACGGAGATGTTATAATTAAAGCGCTATGCACATGAGCCTGTTTTAAAATTGGTTTTAGCATTGTTGCATTAGTAAATGTAGTAATGGAATTTGACTCCACGCTAATCGAATCCTTGGGGACGCCGGAGGCAAGCAAAACATCACGATTTTGCTTGAAGTCCCCAACTCCCGATATAAATATTTTATTAGCAACCCCCTCCTTGAATAACTTTGCTGCCAGNNAGCAACCAGTTTTTCCATAAATTAAATAATGAACCCTCATTTTTAATGAATGTAAATGCCACGAGAAAGATCATCGTAATCAGCAAAACGATTTTTTTCATGTATCTTTCTGTAAAAGAATTTTCCGCCTTGGATTTACCTCTGTTTCGGCAAGGCGGGATTTCCGAGTAGTACCTCATTCTCTCTGGAACTCTTAAAGACAACAGATCCCGCAACGCAGAATGTACCTTTTGAGAGCGTCACACCGGGCCCAATAAAGACATTTGCAGCAATCCAGCATCCTTCTTCAATCTCAATCGGTTTAACAA
>PLEQ01000513.1 GCA_003136475.1 Deltaproteobacteria bacterium | reverse complement strand
TGAGGGATCGCAGTCGGTGCTCTTGTGTATCTGCTAACTAAAGAACAACTTTGGAAATGCGCACATAGTACTCAGGGGTGTTTTGCCGTTCAAAGACGGACTGGAGTTCAAAGACGTCAGCGAGTTGCGAGCGCTCGCGGTTGAAGGGGATGTCTTCCACCACATAGACGGCATCATAGAGATGGCGTCGAATATCATCACGGATCATCTGCTGATTGGCTTTGGCCCAGTTGAAATCGACGGCGCCGACGGGACGAATGGTGTAGATACCTGGCCGGTCGACGNNGACGAAGCGGTTTTCACGCGCGATAGGAAAATAGAACAGGAAAGCACTCACGCTGGTCACGAGCAAGATTTTGCTGGGCAGGCGACCGAGAATCCAATGGAGCAGCATAGGGCTTAAGGACAGAGTGACTATGAATAACAAAAAGAGGCGAGCTTGGGTCGGATGGTCAAAGACTCCGAAGTGGTGACTGAGCGAAATACAGAGTTCGGCAAAAGCGAAAGCGAGGATTATGAGTGTGAACGGTATGCTGTTAGTGGGCAGCGTCATACGTTTTGACAGAAAACGGGCAGACCAAATGAGCAGAATAAAAAGACAGAAGATATTCAGAACTGTTGCGTAGGGTAGCTCATAGTTCAAATTGAAGAAGTTCTGAACAAAGACCGGCAGGTGTTTCTGAAAATTGATCCAGCCGATAACGGGTATACCCGGAGGATTTTCATAGTTCTGCGGCATCATCAATTGCCAGATGCGTGGTAAGAGAAAAAGGCTTGAGAGTGAGTAGAGATAGGGGTGTTTTTTCAATTCGCTCAACGGGAATTTGCCAAAATACCAGAGGCAGCCGATGACAATGGGAAAGGCCAGCATATTTTCATAGCGCGTATGGACGAGGAGAATCAGCGTATACCAAATGAGGGGACGCAGTGTGGGTTCGTCTTTTTGACACAGTTTTAAGACGAGATAGGCGACCCAGATTTGTGTGACGCAAGCGAGCAGGTCGAAGCCGCCAGAAATTGCGGTAATGGATAGTATAGGCTGGGCGAGCACAAAAAACATGCCCGCTAGGCCACCCAAAAAACCACCGATCGGGTAGACGAGAATAAAGACGAGGTAGAGGAAGAGAAAGAGCAAGATACTGTTTAATAGAAAAACATTCGTGATCGAATACCCCAGGATGACATGAAAAAAATGCAGTAAATACGAAAACAGGATCGGTCGTTTATCGATTTGGTTGGCAATCGGCCAAAAGTTATCATAGTACCAGCGCCCCATGGTGTGGTTATAGGCGGTTTTGTCAAAGGTGAGGGATTGGGAAATAGCCATGAGGTTGGCTTCGTCGCTAAGCACTTTGAAGCTATGCTCGACACCGAACCACACGATGAGGGTCAGGAGTAGAGCGAAGAGGAGTCCCCCGCATTTTGTGGAAAGGGCAAGCGGGCTATAGGCTTTTCTACGCCAGTCATAGAGGCAATAGACCCAAGTGACGATCATGCCGTTAAAGAAGTAGAAGGAGCTTTTGGCAAAGAGATTTTCGGCGTGCGTATTGTCTACGCGCGCATAACCGATAAGGACGATGAAGGCTAGGGCAACCGTCATTATAAAAATGATGGACTCATTGGAGGCGGATGGCACGACACTTGGGATGATTTCTTTGCGTGTGTTTTTCATGTCAAAAAGTTTAGCATATTGCGGACCAGACAGTCTCGACTGAGAGATTTTTTATATCATCCCATGCTTTGACAATGCGGTGCTGATGCGTCAGTGGCGACCAGGCTTGGGCTTCGGTATGGGGGCCGCAAAGTTTCAGAGTGGCGCAGCCGGCTGCGACGGCGAAGTGACTGGCGCCATTAGCATTGCCGATGAAGAGCTCGAGCTGAGCGAGGAGGGCGGTAAGTTGGCGGAGATTTGTGCGCGGGGATTTGAAAGTTGGGACGGCGCAAGAGCGGATGAGCTCATCGATGATCGCTTCTTCGCCGGGTCCCCAGGTCCAGACTACGGCAGCATTTTTTTCACGCACGAGGCGTTCGGCAAGTGTGATGTAGGACGCTAGGGGCCAGCGGCGATTTTCACGGCGATGGGTTGGACTGAGCGCAATATGCATGGGGGCTAGACGGAAGGCGTCGTGAGCGAGCAGCTCTTGGTAAGGTGCGAGGTCTGCAGTATCCCAAGGCATGAGCAAGGACTCATCCTGCGGCGAGAAACCTGCGGCTTTGAGTAGTTCGAATTTTTCGCGGACTATATAGTCTGAGTCTATTTGGCGCGGGATGATATGGGTGAAGGCCCAGTTCCGCTTGGTGGAAAATGCGTAGCGTCGCGGGCAGCGTGTGAGCCAGGCTAAACTCGCCGAGCGTGGGTTTGCCATGAAGTCAAAGACGAGCGTGAATTTGCGCTGCCTAAGCGAAAACGCCAGGGCACAGTAAGCCAGGCGGGTCTTGTCATTATAGGTGATCAGCTCATCGAGATAGGGTGAATCGCGCAGAATTTCGCGGCCCATGGAGTGGGTGAGAAAGCTGATCCTATGCTGCGGGTTATCCGCTTTGATCGCACGTAGGCACGGAGTGGTGAGGAGTATATCGCCAAGCTGTCGGAGCTGAATCATTAGGATGTTTTGCGCTGCCACCATAGTGTGTTAAATCCTTTAATTCCTTTCCGAACCTTAGCCTGCGAGGCGAAAGAGGAGTGTTTTGTGACGAAGNNAGATGAGCTTCTTGCTAAGTTAAAACGTTCTTATTTGGCGCAGAAACCCTTGCGGGTCAAGATGGGTGCAGATCCCTCGAGTCCCGACATACACCTGGGCCATACGGTGGTTTTGAATAAGCTTCGCCTCTTTCAAAGCTTCGGCCATCACATCATTTTTATCATCGGAGATTTTACCGCTCGCATCGGCGATCCCACCGGCAAAAGCAAAACACGTCCACCCCTCACCGTGGAACAGGTGCGGAGCTATGCCAAGACCTATCAAGAACAGATTTTTCGAGTCTTGGATGCGACACGCACGGAGATTGTTTACAACAGCACATGGTTGGACACTCTGACACCCATGGATTTTATTCGGCTCATGGCCACGCGTACCGTGCAGCAGATCATTGTGCGGGAGGATTTTTCTAAACGCTTGGAGGAAAACACTCCCATTCACCTGCACGAGCTGGTTTACCCCTTGCTCCAGGGTTATGACTCCGTACATTTACGAGCGGACCTTGAGCTCGGAGGTACCGATCAAAAATTTAACTTGCTCTTTGGTCGCGAGATGCAGCGTCAGGCCGGACAAGAAGCTCAATGCACCCTCACCGTACCCTTGCTCGAAGGTTTGGATGGTGTTCAAAAAATGTCTAAGAGTTTGAACAACTACATCGGTATCAGCGAGCCCTCGCGTGAGATGTTTGGCAAAAGCATGTCGATCTCCGACGACTTGATGCTGCGCTTTTACGAACTGCTCAGCCGCAAAGGTCGTAGTTTTATCGAAGATGTGAAAGCGAGTTTAAAAAATGGCACACTCCACCCGATGGAAGCCAAGAAAAACCTCGCTCAGGAAATCGTCGAGCAATACTGGGGAGCTGGCGAAGCACGGGTGGCACGTCAACACTTTGAAGAGACCTTTTCGAATCGTAAAATTCCTACCGATCTGCCGGTGCACGCCATCGCATGCGATGCCGACGGGCGGGTGAACGTGATCGATGTCTGCATGCAGTTAGCGTTCTGTCCATCGCGAACCGAAGCCCGTCGTCTGCTCAAACAGAAGGGTCTACACCTGGATGGCAAGACGGTAGAAGCGGAGTGGCTGCAGCTGACACCCGGTCAGGAGTATATTTTTAAACAGGGCAAATTAAAGATGGCCAAGTTAGTGGTGACTGGACTTTAAGTCTTCAGCGCTGATTTCCTCAACGACCCGCATGAGTTCCGCTGGGCGTTGGCCTGGGGCCGCTGTTTCTGCTGAGTAGTTGGGGAAAATAATGCGGCCGCTGCGGGGGCTTAGAATTTTGTGACCATCGACCATTGCGAGCAGCTCACCTTTTTCGATGCTTTGCAAATTGATCAGCTTCTCTCTTAACTTCACAATCCCATCTTGCGGACAAGCAATAGTATCTTTGACGACGTAAATTTTTCGACGTTCGGTACGTGCCGGATGCGGAGGCTTATCTTTTTCCAAAATATTATGCACGAAACGCACCGCATGGAGCACGGTTTTCAAACCAAAGCCGACTTGCAGCGGATCAAAGCCGGCCTGCCCACATTCGAGAGTGAGACCCGCGCCCCCATGGCTATTGACGTACTCATCGGTACACTGACCGTCTTTTGAAAATGAGGAATGGATATGGGTGACGATCGGAGTGTGGGCGGAAAGATTTTGCGCAAACGCGAAACTTTCAGACGTGTACGGAAAAATAAAAAACGGTTCTTCAGCGGGTCTATTGGTCTGATGGAGATCGAGGTACCACATCGCTTCGGCTAGAATTGGCAGAAGCTCACGCGCGCGTCGTTCCTCGGCGCTATGGCCGCTGCGATCAAAGCTGCGGTTGAGGTCGCGTAGCAAAAAACGTTTGTTGGCTAGAGCGGCAGGCGGGTTGCCAAGAAAGATACCTAGCGGAATACCGCAGTCGATCGTTTCACTGGCAAGCAGGCTGATGAATTCGTTGATGACAGCGATGCCGACAGTCTCATTGCCGTGAACTATACCGGATACGACGAGGCCGAGAGATTTAGGCGGTAGCGGTTCCAAAGTTTTTTCTTTGGGTTTTAACGTATAGGCGTATTCTGCAATCTCTTCGACATTCATGATCGAACGCAGTTCCTTTATCCCTTCAGCGAACTTTTGTAATTCGTCATCTATTTGGCGTGACATACTCTCTCCGTTGGGTTTTTAGGCTCGCACACTTATGTTATGATGGATTGGATCTTATAACATTTCCGCCAACTAAAATACGGGGCCGACCCATGTCGTGCAAGCTAGTTCTACAGGGAACCGCCATTGCCTTTCTCTTGGTATTTGCCCCTGCCTTCAGTTGTGATAACGAGGGCAAAAAGGATTGTGCCTGGGTTTTAGAGCCGGAAGCGGATCAGATGACGCGCGTTGAAGCGGGTTATATTCCCGTCTGTGCGCGTAACCGCCAAACTATGAAACAAGATTGTCGTTTGCAGATCAAGCTGGATTTAGCGCAGAAGTCCAAGGGACAGCTCTTCCGTTACACGGATATGGCGGTCGAGTCGGTGGCGATTCCCCGAACCATTGTGGAGATAAAATATTGCGGAGAAGCGGGGGGACCATGAAAGGCAGCCAAGGACTTGTGAACGCAGGGCTTGTCTGGCTCCTTTGCTGCGGTATTGCGCTTGGCGCCCATAGCCAAGAGCTTAGTCAATCTTCAGCACCGACTGTGCAGGATGAGACCGCTGGACCTTACGTTGCGAAATATTGGCAGACGCAGTTTCTGAAATGGCTCGCGACAGACAAAGATGCGGTCGAGGCTTGGGGGCTCTTCAATGGTGGCGGTTTCACGGGGTCTGGGCAATTCGGTCAAATTATGGTCATTGGTAATCAGCAGCAGGCCCGTGTCTACTTTGTCGCAGTTGCTAAGAAGGAAGCCGTCACCCATGTCGTGACGAGTCCCGGGCAATTGCTAGGCTTCCTGAGTTCTGTTAAGACCTTAAGCGAGGGATTGGGCGATCACTGGGAGAACGGCTTGGATCTGTTCGAGCGCGAATTTGTCCATCTTGTCAAAGAAGGCAAAACACTGAGCGTAAAGCAGCGGGTCAAGTGGCGCTTTGGTCGCGGCAAATGCTTGCAACATTGTGCCTTGGAAAAAATATTTGAGAAGCTTGCTAAGTAGTCTCTACCCCCTTCCCAGGTTTGTTTGCGGGGAATTTCTTGATTTTTGCCGGGTCTCTAAATAGTTTGGTAGTTTGAATCATGAGGAGTTTGAGAGTGCGGATCGGTCTTTTTACGGGTGGTGGTGATTGTCCAGGGTTGAATGCCGCCATTCGCGCGATTGTAAAACATGCCAGTGGTTCGGGAATCGAAATTATTGGCATCTACGACAGCTTGCAGGGTCTGATCGAACGGCCCCTGCGTCACAAGCCTCTGCAACTTGTCGACGTGACCGATTTGGTCGCCAAGGGTGGCACAATTTTAGGCACCTACAACAAAGGCAATCCCTTTCTCAAAGACCGACAGCAGAAGATTCATTTGATACGCGAGGCCATGCAGGAGCTCAAACTCGATGGATTGATTTCGATCGGAGGCGAGGGCAGTCAGGGCATTGCTGCGGAAATGACCGAAGAGCAATTCAGTGTGATCGGCATTCCTAAAACGATCGACAACGACTTACCCGGTACGGAGCAGACGATCGGTTTCGCAACCTGCGTGGATATCGTTGCCGATTCGGTGATCCGTTTGCAGTCAACTGCCGAATCGCATGATCGCATCATGGTTCTCGAAGTCATGGGACGGGACTCAGGCTATATCGCTTTGTATGGTGGCCTGGCGGGTGGTGCCAATGTTATTCTCATTCCCGAAATTCCCTTCGACTTTAACAGCATCGTGCACAAAATTCAGGCGCGCNNAGGGAGCACGTCCCAAAGATGGAGCCACGAGTTACAAAGAAGAAGTCGGTGGCGAAAAAAACCTCGGTGGTGTTGGCCAGCTTGTAGCGCGCTCCCTTTTTGAACGAACGGGCATGGACACCCGTGTGACAGTGCTCGGTCACCTGCAACGCGGTGGCGCTCCGAGCGCTGCGGATCGCATATTAGCGATTCGCTTCGGCGTCTATGCGGTCGAACTCGCAGCGAAAAAACAGTTCGGTCGGCTGGTCGTTTTGAAGGGCCAAGAACTTTCCGATATACCTTATAGCGATCTGCCGGTATTTCAGCGGCGCAAAATCCTTGAAAATGATGAAGTTCTTAAAGCCGCTGAAGGCATCAACATCTGTTTGGGGCGTTAATTGGGAGCTGATTATGTCTATTAAGTCCAGCATTCAACAAAGCCCTTTGTCGATCGAAATCGAAGGCGCTGTGGCCTCTTTGATTCGTCGCAATTTAGAGGGCTTCGACGAGCACGACGTGCTGATTGCAACCTTTCGTCGTCTCAAGAATTTGCACGAAACCTATCTGCGGGAAGCGTGTCAGTTTCTGGTTGCGATCGATATTGTGGATCCCAACCGTCCGATCGCTTGTGCCGGGCTCGGGCCCTTTCATGGCTTGCCGCTGAGTGAGGGCGTGGGTGAAATTCGTGACCTCGTCGTTGAGGAGTCCTATCGTGGTCGAGGTATAGGAAAGTTGCTGCTCGATCAATCGCTGCATGCTGCTAAAACTTTCGGTTACCGTCGCCTCTATTTGGAAACCAGTAAAAGCATGCTCGTCGCTCAAAGACTGTTTGAGAGTCGAGGCTTTCGACCCGTCACCGAAAAAAGCCGCTTAATTTCGAATACGAGTCTCGTCCCCGANNGAAGCTTATAACTTGCACAGTCCGCCCGTGTGCAGCCCGTGGGATTGTGCGGCTCGCTGCCGGGACTGTTGATCAGGATCACAGCTGGTTCTGTGGGCGGTATAGCGTTCATCAAAGAGAACCTTTCTTTATCGTGGACACTATAACTTGATGACAACGGACCAGTCTATTTAGCAATAATCATTCTGCCAGGGGCTAAGAGGCGACCCCTCG
>PLEQ01000059.1 GCA_003136475.1 Deltaproteobacteria bacterium | reverse complement strand
TGCTGCTGCTGATGCTGCTTATGCTGCTTATGCTGTTGTTGCTGCTGCTGCTGTTGCTTATGCTGTTGTTGCTGCTGCTGCTGCTTATGCTGCTTATGCTGATGCTGATGCTGCTTATGCTGCTTATGCTGTTGTTGCTGCTGCTGCTGCTGCTGATGCTGCTTATGCTGCTGATGCTGCTTATGCTGCTGAGCCCAATGCACGCGCTATCCAGGAAAAACTCATTCGCACTATCATTCTCAAGTATTGGAAATGAAATACTTAGTTGTGATTTTCCTATGTTATTGTTTTAGTGCCATGATTTTCGCTCTATCGCTATTAGTGCCATGGCGTCCTAAAATGACTGATAAAATGCCCAAATTAATGGAATAATACCAATATGTTCGGCGTAAACGTGACTGATAAAATGACTGATAAATGTCCTAAATGTGGTGGGCACACCATTAAAAAGGCTTTGTTTACTTCATTCTATCAGCATTGTGAGGCCTGTGAAAATCCTACAACTCAGCACATTGTCAATAATCCTATCGTTATCGGCGATACTGTAGCCTACAAGGGCGGCGTATGGATCGTTATTGATATTCCCGATAAAAAGACGGCTAAAATAGGCCACACACATATTTATGCCGTTGAGCATGTGCCTATTGAAAAACTAATAGTTTATACGTTCTATATCTGACAAAAATTGTCATACTGTAAATAAGTTCTACAAGTATTAGCATCTCTGTGTCATTAAATAATCAATAAAAACAATCATTTGATTCATCCATGCTAATGGCATTAACTCTGCAATATAGTCTGTATGAGCGAACTAAAACAAAAAATTAACATGATTGTTTTCATCGCTTCGCATTTGGGTCGGCGGGTTAGTTCTGAAAAAACTATTGAAATGGCCTCTCACTTTTCTTTTGACGATCTTGAAAAAATGGTTAATGCTATTAAAAAAGGGAATGTTTACGTATGAAAGTCACCTTGAAATTGTACGGTAAAAATACTCAAGTTGAAATAACTCAAAATGAAGTTCAAGATCTTGTGAATTGCGCTCTAAACTATAAAAACGGATTTAAGGACCGTCATTGGGGATATCCAATGAGAGACATTCTGGATGTGTTAGTGAGTCGCGCAAAAGACGTTGTGAGACATTCCAGCATACCTATAATGAATCAGCACAGGGAGACTAATATGATTAAGCGTAAACCAAAGTTTAAAGTGACACAGGAATATATGGATAGACTGGCTACTGAAACAGGGTTGACACATGACGGTGGAGACGATTCTAGACTATTCAGTGAAACCATATTCACGCGTTCTAAAGACATGACCGAAAAACAATACGTTGCTATGGAAAAGGATATTGAAGAGTATGAATTTATAGGTAATGGCTTTGAAGTCTATGCCTGGAACGATTCTAGCGGCTACAACTATTGGACTGTCAGGCAAGAAGAGGATAACTATATCCAAGTAACTGTTAATGTTACTGGAACGGTTAGTTCTGACGAAGTTTTTGAAGCAGCTAGAAAAGCACAGAACCATTTTCTCAAGTATTCGAGGATATGATCATGAGTGAATTGATTAAAGGCATTTGTTTACTAATCACAATTCTAGCAGTGGCTAACGCACATGGTATTCTATGATTAAAGTATGGCGCGTTGGATGGATTTACATGACCTTAGATCCAATTTTGTGCGAGTCGTTTTGGGACGCACTAGCTTTAGCTAAAGAATTTACAGCAAAAGGTTACACTGTAGAAATTTTCTAGGAGGATATATGAAAGATCACGAAAGTTTTTGTTATGATCGCATTCGTAAACAAGGTTTGACTAGTGAATTGTTTGACTATTCTGAATTAGTTGACGCTTCATTGACTAAAAAGTGTTACACCTATTGTAGTTCTCTCAAGTGTACACATGGCCACTCTTTCGGGCGCCTTGGACGATTGGTTGATACTGGTACGGAATATCTTGAGGTATGTCCTAATTGTGGAAGTTCAACATATCTTGCTTTTAAAAGTATGATTGATTGAGAAATATATGACTAAAACTCAGGCTTTGAAAAAAGTAGCTCAATATATAATTGACGATAAAGAGCGCGAGGATTATGAGGATTTTTGTGATGTTCATAACCTAGATCCAAAAGATATCAAAGGCAAACTTCAAAGCGCACACGTCTATGCATGCGCTTTAATTGGATTAGGATTGGAGTATTAATATGGCGAAAATCATTTGTATTAAGACTAAGGTTATCATTGCAGACCTACCGACAGAACGCACGACTCCAAGGACTGCGATGCTCTGGGATTTTCCAGACGACGAACATTATTTGCAATACAAAATTCATGCCATTGCGGATAACTTCTACGACGCCAAAGACATCTTAGAACGCGCTGAACTGATCTATAACCAAGAGATTAGAAAGGTAAGCTAATGAAAAACCAAGATGTGGAACTAATTGAAGAGATTCATACGTATCTAACACAATGGGTTGATCAGGAAGGCTATAGCGATGTGAATTTGATGCTAGACAAGGGATTGACGGATCTAGCCGCTTATACTTTACTCCATGCTGGCGCTATCAATTCGGATATGTGTTATGACTATGCCGTGCCTATCGAAAAGGCTATCGAAACATTGGTTGAAAACTATACTGATGATCAAAAAGAAGTCGATTATGAAGAGTTTTGGGTTGATACGCGATGCTGGATTGACGATAGCAATGAACACTACTTTATCAATTCAGCTATCCATTTTGTAGACGACGACGAATTGCGGGAATGGGGATTTAAACCTTCGGATGAACTGAGCGCATAACTGAAAAGTGAATTTTATGGGAGACAATATGAATAAGATCAATGAACTTAAGGCGATGCTTGAAACTAAAGCGGTTGAATGTTCGGATATTGAAACACAGTTACAAGATGAATACAATAAGATTTTCGACGATTGTCTAGTACTTCGCGATGCTGTAGCTGAGTTGAATCGTTCTACCGATTATACATTCGACGAATATGGCGAAGTGTGTGCATGGGTTAGATTCAATGATTTTGATAAGTTTGAGGAATGCGAAGGGTATCTTACTGAATGGTTTAATGATCAAGGGATTAGAGCTGAAATGAAAAATCACTATATTGTCATGCCTCAAGGTGGTGTATTCCTGATCGGTGAGGATGGAGACGTTTACAATACTGACAATGGCAAGATTGTAGTTCATAAGTCGGAATATGTAGTTGACGGAGAGGAAAACGAAGCTCTTAGGAATGAGATTATTGAATTGCATATGCAGGCTACTGGTTATTTTCCGGGAGTGTTTAGGACGGATACTCATGGAAACGTGTTCCATGTCAATACTACCGAAAAGTGAATTTTATGAAGAAAACATTAGGATATGGATATAAACTCAGCAACGAATCATTACAGCAAGTAATGCAAGACTATTGTCCTTTCGATAGTCTAGCCAAAAGTAAAAGGGAAATTTTGGCTCATATTAAACAAGACGGTGTAAATGGTGATATTCCTAGTAATGCTAAACCTAAAGTGTTCAAGGTAGTTGTAGAGTGTGAGGATTAATATGGCCAAACCAAGTAGCGAAAATAGGTACATCAGGGAATGTGTAGAACATGTAACAGTAAGCGGCTATACTTTTGCGCTCATGGAAAACGGTTCATATGAATATATTATCAGAGTGTTTCCGCATAACGATGATTATGAAAGTTTTTGGCTAGAGGGAGGACCTTGGGAAACATTCAGTGGTGCCAAAGCTTCAATACTGAATTTTCTTAGCGATGAATTTGAGGAATGAATACAGTGCCCAATTGGATGATTTGCATGTATGGTGCCATTATTTTTTTCGTAAGTATTTATATAGGAGAAAATACAATTATGGGTGGTCTAATGCATTTGAGTGGTTGTTCTATTTTTTGCCTAGGAGTGCATAGAAAATTTCATTTACATTGAAATTGTGTGAAAAGTGAATTTTACGCGCCGGTATCCCCTCCGTCTTATAAGCGGTAGAAAGGGTAATTGGTTACATGCGGGATCATTCCCCGTCCGGCGCACCAAATATTAGGAGTAATATGAAAATATCAGATAAGGAATTTACAGTGATCTTGAAGTCAGGTAAAGTTTTGACCGCAGAAGTGGAGTGTGTATGGTCTGACGCAAATCAGGAAGGCTATCTTGTACATCAGATTGAAAACCTTTCGGTAAACCAAAAACTCACCACGGATGATCTAGGAAATAAATTAGCCATTCATGAAAAACAAGAGGCGGAGAGGCTTTTGGTAGGGGAAGGGGAAAATTATGAGTGGTGGCGTGAAGAACTCTGAAAAGTGAATTTTGAGTGACAATAATTGTCATGATGTATAAAAGATAAACAAGTTTCTATTATATAGATTAAATAAAATCAATAGGTTGTGGTTGGCATAATCGGTGCAATAAATATAAGAAGAGTCGCTTGAACGGCTACCGCGCTGTAGCGGCTCATTAAATTTGAAAGGAGATAGTATGAAACTGGATCCAAAGGTTAAAGCGAAATGGGTTAAGGCTCTTAAGAGCGGTAAATATCAAAAGACTTCTGCTGGACATTTAAAATACAAAGGACGTTTTTGTTGTTTGGGCGTAGCCTGTGAAATTGGATTAGCAACTCCTGTGAAAGTAGTGGGAATTCCATATTATGTCAATAGCGATTTTTTACCTCACCTTATCCAAATTGATTTGGCTACCATGAATGATGGAAGCAATTACCAAAAAGGATTGTCTTTAAGGAAAATCGCAGATTGGATTCAGGAGAATCTATGACAGAACGCAAGGAATATAAGTACAGACAGTACTTTCCGCTTGTAAACGCCCCAATCACTTTGGAAGATTCGCTAAATAGCGATGATGGTTGGAATGGCAAATGTAAGTGTGAAAAGCCTATGGTTGTAGATGGATATAGAGATGGTCCGTATTGCAGACGTTGTTTGGGCGATGTAGAAGTTAATAATCAGTGAGGAATACATGGAATACGATAAAGAATTGAATAAGGCTATTTTTGGACTGTGCGGTATTGCAGTTGTTTGCGTTCTATTGAGTCTATGTGGATGTAATAAAGGTATTACCCTGACGCAGGGTCCTGCAGGACCGGCAGGAGCACAAGGAGTTGCTGGAACTAATGGAGCTACTGGCGCACAAGGCAATCAAGGTTATGGTGCAGGCGTTCAAGTAACACAATTGGTTGTGGGTAGTCCTAACTGTGTAAATGGTGGTGTTCAGATTCTGACGTATCAAGACCTAACCAATAGCGGCACGTTAACCAGTAGTGATCCTCTCTTAGGACTATCTTACGTATGTAATGGCGCTACTGGCGTACAAGGACAAGCTGGAACCGATGGAACAAATGGCACAAACGGAGTTGATGGAACCAATGGAGTAAATGGAACTAACGGAACAAATGGCGTAAGTTCTACTTTCAGTGTCGTGGCAGACTCAGGTACAAATTGTCCCAGTGGCGGGTTCGATGTGACACTAACGGATTATCAACACAGCGTCACTGAATATGTTTGCAATGGTGTAAATGGAACTAATGGCACTAACGGAAATAATGGTCAAGCGGGAACCAACGGGAATAATGGCGCAAATGGTGGTACGGTTACTTTCGATCTAGTGCAGGCTATCGAGCCGTGTGGTCCAAATTCAAGTCCTTGGAAGGAAGTACTGCTGGGTTTGCAAGGTGGTCAGCTATTGAGTTCTTTTTCAGAAAGTGCTTCCGGAACCAATACTCGTTTCAGTTTCATTCCTAATGGCAGCTACCAAGATACGGATGAGAGTGGGTGTACGTTTACTGTAACTGGAGATGGATCTACCACTTCCACTATTAGTTGGAGTGCAGGCTCAAATAGTTATGCCACTTGGTCGGCTGATGGATATAGTTGGACGCCGGCTACCGGGTGGGTATATTTTTAATAACTTGCTAGATTAGTGGGAGAAGTGAATTTTATGAAAACTAAAGAGATATTGGATGGCTTGAAATATCGTCTTGATAGTTTAAAGGAATTGGAGAAGGTATTGTCTAAGGAAAAGACTACCGCCTTTCTCTTGACAGATACCGAAGCCAGAGTTGATGAATTGACAAGTATTTTCAATTGGATCAAAGAAAATTCTGAGGAGTGAATTTTATGTCAGAAAAAGTGTATAAAAAAGGAGAAACTGTGTACATATGGTGTTGTACACATGATGCACAATCTCTAGAATATGAGAAGTTGATTTTAGAAGATGACATGACAGAAATGGATCTTGAGGATTGGGCAGAATAATTTTTCTGGAATAGGAAAGAACCAGAATGGGGTTTTCGAGAAGATGAACCAGATGATCGATATGCATAGGGAGAATCATATGATTACAAAAGAACTGAAAAACGAACTTCGTAAACTGGCTGAAAATTCCACAAAAGTGGTTTCATGGTATCCACATTCTCAGTACGATAGATATCACCCTGGTAAAGCTTCCGTTCGTGGGCCATTTGGCCGTTGGTTTCTATTGGATGGTGGGGAATGTAAGAATGGTAGTCCTGAGCTTGGCCAAGGTGTGGCGGATCTATATGATGATGCCAAGTTTGCAGCAGCAGCGATGAATAACTTAGTTCCATTGCTTGATCGTGTAGAAGAATTGGAAAAATCTTTGTACTTTGTTCATCTCCATCTAGAATCTATGGATAAATATTCCGTAGTTATTGGTGCTAGACATGCTATTGAAGAAGCACTAAACGGCACTATTAAATGGAATGATTGAGAAGTATAATATATGAAACAAGTAGCTGTGTATCTCAGAGTGAGTACAGAAGGATCCAAGGATGGTCGAATTCAGAGCACTGAGATGCAAAAACTCGAAATTGAATCATATCTGAAAGCAAAAGGAATTATAGATTTTCAGATTTATGAAGACAAAGGGATATCTGGGACTAAGCGTGATCGCCCATCTTTGAATAAATTACTCACTGATTGCAAGAATGGTAAGGTATCTAAGGTAATTGTGTATAAATTAGACCGCCTAGCCAGAAGCCTATCAGATCTACTCCAAATGGTTACCCTGTTTCAGGACTCAGAAGTGGAATTCATTTCAGTTAAAGATTCAATTGATATGTCTACAGCTACTGGTAGATTGCTTTTTCAAATCTTGGGTAGTTTTGCAGAGTTTGAGGCAGCAGTAATTAAAGAACGTGTTCAATCAGGTATCGCCAATGCCAAGTCTAAGGGTATACAATTGGGGAGGCCTTTTAAGAAGGGGCATTCGGTTGTAAAGAAATTGAAAAATGAAGGTAAGAGTGTATCGGAGATTGCCACCCATACTGGTTTATCTAGGACTACAGTGTATAGGAGCTTGAAAAGTGAATTATGACTAAAGAAGAAGCGCAATATTTACACGAATCCGCACTTCAGTGTTTCGAATACAACGATCCTTTGATCACAACTCAGGATTGTTGGGCCAAGCTGTGGGTTGAAGCTGAGAAAACAATTCCGCAGCATATGAAAAATGATTTTTTGGACGAACTCACTTCAAGTAACATAGAATATAGGCATGCTCTTGAAGAGAGTGTACGATGGTTTGGAGTGCGATATGAAAAGGATTAATTATATTCTTCTTAGGAAGAAGCCGTATCAAATTGATTTTCCTGAAGACGTGAGGGAATTGATTACGAAAATACCAATTTTAGCTGGGTTATCTGATGATGTTGTAGATAAATTATACAGTGACTGGAGTGAAGCTTTCTATTGCGCTAGCTGGCTTTGTTTGAGTGAGAGCAGCATTAAAGAATTTGAATATTGGCTTAATGAGGAGATTGAGGAAGTATGAAATATCTACGAATTTTGGTTGATCCAATTAAGATTAAAGGTGATCCAGAAGATCCGGAACAATTACAGGTAGATTTTTATGAAAAGCTCTTAGCAATGATTGAGTCAGAAACTCTCTCATTTACAATTGACGAAGATTATACAGATGATGATGACGAGTTCTAATCCTTAAATCCCGTATTGGGTTCTGACTCAATCTTTTCAAGGTCAGAGAAGTTCATAGAACCGCTCTTTGGGGTTCTAGATTCCGATTTCTTTATTTCAGCTTCAATACTCTCTGGAGTTGGAGCTTTCTTGGAATTAAGTCTCTTTATTTCTTTATTGAGCACATGATCAACTAATTCTTCAAGAGTTTCTTTGGACATTTTTGTATAAGTGGGATCTTTGATTCTATATAGTTCATCTAAAAGTTCTTCCATTTCATTATTAGCAATTGAGGGATGATATTTTTCTTCCTCCAAACTTAAAAGTATGTGACGGGGATCGAGTACATTTTCTACTTCCCAAAGAGGAGTATTAAAATTTTTACTATATTCTCTACATTTTAAACGCCATATGGAATCCATTGTAGGATTTATGGCATTCGATATAGCTTGAATTTTATAAAATTCAAATAATTCCATAAAATCCATATACTTATCCTAAATATTCTTCTTTATATTTTATAAAATCAAATTTATTACCTTTTTCTTTATTTAACTTACTTGATAATATTTGAAGATTCCATAGTACATGAAGTCCGGAAACTACATGTTCTCCATTTTCATTCACTCCAATCAAAGGAATTATGTGGTCTACCTCATTTTTATCAGTCGTTAACCATTGTAACTCTTTGGCCGTTATATACAGATTTTGAATTTCCTTATTTTGCGATTTTGTTAGCCATTTGGGAGTAGCATTTTTTTTAGTAGCTCTTCGCCTAGCAGTAACAGCATTTTTCTTGCCTGGATTTAATTTTGCCCATTTCAGTTTTTTAGCAGCAGCTTCTATTGGATTTTCCTTAGACCATTTTTCACTAAAATACTTAGCTTTTTCGGGATTTAACTTTGACCATTCGACATAGTTTTTACGAATCTTTTCTGGATTTTTTTTGCCCCATGCACTTCGCAATAAAAGACAACAAGATTTACAATAATATCTAAGGCCATCTCTATTTTTTGAGCTTTTAAAAAACTCACTAAATGGCCGAAATTGATTGCATTTGTTACAAATTTTCACTTTTATTTCTTCTTTTTAGGCTTGATGCTTTCTGGAGCTTCTGGCCAAACATGAGAAACAGTACTATTAATTCCATTATTTATGGAAGTACTGGTTACCCAACCAGAACCCTGTCCGCACTTCTTACAACTTTCACCACCACTTCGTTCATCGCCATATTTAACCATTTCGTGAGCACATGAAGTTGCATCAGAAATAACTGTACCGGTAATAGTTGTATTGGGAGTTCCAGACACAGTTTGCCATCCCTCAGGAGGAATGATTCCCCACCAAGGCTGTCCAGGATATGGTGGACCTATGGGCGGGTTTAGAAAAGGAGAGAGAGGTTGAATGAATGGTTGTAAATTAGGAGGATTGGGAAATTGTGGAGTACCAGTATTAGGCGTTATAGGCGATGGAGGAATATAAATAGGAGAAGCACTCAGACGTTGGATCTCACGCTTCAAGTGATCTATAAGGTCATCTTTTGCTGCGATAGTACTCTTAAGAGTATCGATCAACTGTTCTTCTAAGGTCGGATTGACCATCTTAGTTTCCTTATAGTGAAAATTTTTACATTCGTAACATCTTTGATCAGTTGTGCCGCTAAACCATTGGTGAGTGCGATTGCAAGTAGTGCAATTTACATTATACAGCCCCATTTTCCTTAGCTTTCTTTTCTAGAGTCTGTTCGCCAGTCTTAATGGCTTTTTCCAACATCTTATTTCTTTCTTCAGCCATTTTATCTTTAAACATCGTCTCAGCCATTAGAGCTGCATCTAGGACTGCGGCAATGACATTCATATCCCCAATGTTTCCAGCAATACCGCTTTCAGCCTCTGTGCTGGACCAAAATGCTGGTGCTTTTACAATCCTATGTTTTAATTGAACTAGTGCGAAAGCTAAATTAGATTCACTATCCTCAGCCTGAATGGCCAATGAACCAAGAAGTTCACGATATTCTCTGCCAGCCTGGAGCTGACGAAGAGGATCTAAGAAGGTACGGAATTCGAAAGTACCAGTATAAGTACCTCCCAGATCACCAACAATCATGGGCATTCTCCAAGTAGCTAGCGAACCATTTAGTAAAATATCGTTGTTATTCATTCACAGCCTCTTTCAATAAAGGTAAATAGATTTTATTATATTCTATGGGATCAAAATTATTACTTTTAGAACAATTCATTGCCAATGGCAATATTTGTAAATTGTGGGAAACATGTAGCCCAGAGACATTTTCGCCTCTCAAAGGAATAATGTGATCTACACATAGTCTTGATTCACTTAACCATTGAAGTTCTTTAGCTAAAATATAAATATTCTCTATTTCTTTTAATTTTTCTTTAGGTTGACATTTTGGCGTAGCCTGAAGTTTTCTAGCAATTCTTAGAAGAGTTTGAGCATTTCTCTTACCAGGATTTTCCCTTTCCCATTTTCGACGTGACTGATTAGCTTTTTCTTTGTTTTTCGTTCTCCATTGACGTTGAGATTCTAACGCCCTGTCCCTATTTTTAGATCGCCATATTTTTGCATTAATTGTAGTGCTCAAATATACTTTCTTTGGGCTGTAAATTTGTGGTCGAACATAATTTGGATTTTTATTTTTCCAATTTAATCTATTTTGCGCAACACAATGTTTACATTTAGAATCTAGACCATTTTTTCCTTTTTTTCTAGCAAAACACTTTATTGACTTATTACAATTACACTGTTTACATTTTTTAAAAGCAGACCTGTTTGCTCTAGTTACACGTTTTCTAAAATTACAACATTCTCTACAATTTGACCTAATACCGTCTGGACGACCAAGATCTGCCTGAAATTCGGTAAAAGTTTTATATTTATTACAATCACGACATTTTTTGTATTCATTCTGAACCACGATATAAACCTCTTATTGACAGTTATATCATTAAACTTGATTTTTGGACGCAATTATAGCTATTAATTAATATATGTTATTTAAATAATATATTTAGAAAGTTCAGTGAGGAGATAAGAAAAGATATGTGCAACATAGTTGCTTATATCACAGAAAAGAAACAAAAGACTTAAAACACAATTATTAAGAAAATATTAAGATACTATAAGATGTTTTAATCCTTGGTTAAATTCATACAAAATAATTATTTTCAACTTTCAAAAGTGGCGCTAAATTGGTGGTGTGAGTATTTATATTGACCTTTGGGGAATTCCTGATATTATAATGGTATGTTTAAAAAGGTAGACCTAACAGGACAAAAATTTGGGAGATTAACCGTATTATCTCAGGAACGCGTTCTTGGTGCTAGAAATATCAAGGTATCGAAATGTCTATGTATTTGCGAATGCGGAAAAACAGTTTTTGTATATAGACAGGCATTAAGGAATGGGGAAACCACTTCTTGTGGCTGTTATGCGCTAGAAATTTCTAGAAAAAAGCCTAAACATGCTAGTTTATACAATATTTATGGGTCATATAAAAGAAACGCCAAAAATGATGGTCTAGTTTTTGAATTAACCGAAAATCAAGTTTATGAATTGATTTCTAATAACTGCAATTATTGTGGCAGCGTTCCTCAGCCTTGGAATGTTTATATGTCTCGAAAAAGACGTATAAAACATCTTCCAGAAACTATTGAAAGATCATGGGTAAATGTTAATGGAATAGATAGGGTAGATAGTGAACGGGGGATATATTTTGAGTAACTGTGTATCTTGCTGTAATGAATGTAATCTGTCTAAATTGGACAGAACCGCAGATCGATTTATAGATCATGCTCAAAAAATCATAGATTTTCAGAATTCTAAAAAAAATAATAAAGAGGTGAGTAAATAAATATGTTTGATGTGTACAACTCTTCAGGATACGATTTATATCAACCATTCGATTCCATTGATCAATGGATCATAGATCCAAAATCTTCTCAGGCATATCATGGATCTCTCAGAGATGTGGTAAAATTCATGATAAATAAGTTTGAATTTAATTTTGAGGATATAGAAAATTCTTTAGAGTTTTTGGCAGAGAATATCGAAAAAAACCACAATGGAATTCATATGGGCATGAACCGTACACCAATTTATACCTTTAAAAAGGTAGCCTGATATGGAACACAAATTTAATTGTTTAATTTATGTTTGTACTTGTAATGTACCAGCTAAAGAAGATGAAGAGAAAGACACCACAGAACTACTAGATGTTTTATCTGGTTTAGATAACGTTTCTTATAAGGAAGATACTGATGTTTAAATCTTATGGAGTATATACTCATCGCAATATGATCGATACTAATGTTTTGGTTCTGAAAAGCTATCGGCTTCACGATGGCCGTTATAGGATTAAAATCAGATGGCTCCTTAAGAATGGTATGGATATTGGTCTTCAAGAAACTATTACAATTTCCAGACCACAGGTTAAAAATTGGCGGGAAGTTAGTTCTTTTTAAAAGGGGGAATCTCTTCTCGCCATTTTGGCGAGAAGTCAAAACTGAGAGGGAGTTAGTTAAGTGAAGGATAAAATTCATTGGCTTTTGGAGAGTACTGGCAAAGCACCTGGAATTATTTATTTCAGTGGTTTTACTCAATCGGGGTTAAGCGTTTCTGTCAACTATGACCGTGCACTGAAGTTCGGCACGAAGAAAGAGGCAGAATCTTTCATGAAACGAAATGGTCTCGTTGATTGGGAGGCCCTAGAGCATATGTGGTGTGTTCCGTTGGATGAGTCCCGGAAAGTACGTGCTGAATGAGTAACGACGAACTGGCGCTCTGGTTGCTGTCTGAGGACCATGTCGATTCGGAAGACGTTGCAAAGGCTCTCGACGAAGCCGAGGCGCGCGGTCGAGCTGCGGGGCTGGAAGAGGCGTGGAAACTCGCCCACGCTGAGAAGGAAATGCGCATTCGCCTGTCTGAAGACAAATATTCCCCCGATGAGACTAAAGATGCGAACAGGCGTCGAGCATACGGCGCGATGGACGTGGCCGATGCCATCGAAGCGTTAATTCAAAAGAGTCCTCTCGGATCTGTATTGGAAAAGGAACCTAAATGAGCAGGAACGCGGTTCTAAGCGCGCTGGTGATCATAACCTACGGGAGCATGTGCGGGGCGGTCTACACAATGAATGACTCCGTTTCCTTGCGATGGGGTGCGTTCGCCCTGTGGAACTTTTTCGCGATAATTATGGGTGGTATTTACCTTGGGGCCTGATGCGTCCCTTTCTGGACTCTATTATGACGAATAAAGAACGCGCCGAAAGACTGGTATCCGAGATGGGAATCCTAGGCCACACCCAGGAGCTTTGGATTGAAAACGCTCTGAACGATGCAGAATATCGTGGACGCTCGGCCGAGGGGGAACGGGCTCTACGCTTTAGAGAGGCTCTTGAAGCAATAGCCGCGGACGGGTGGATTGAGGGTTGCAAAACTCGCGGAGAATGGAAGGGTTTCGACGTGAAAGAGATAGCCGAAGCTGTTCTCCTTGAGCACCCAAGAGAGAACGTTCCTATCCGGAAAGTATCAGATGGAAAATAACGAGGATGATCGGTTGAAGGAATGCTTTCTCGATATGCTCAGCCAGGCTTGCGGCGAATGGCAGCAATTGATAATGAAGAATTGTTAGATGTATGATCTATGTCTCTAACCCTTGTTAAAACCCAATCAGACGCTTGTAAATGCGGCTCCAAAGACTTCAAAGTCATTAATGGAGCTAAGGTATGTATGCAATGTTTTGTTTACATCCCAAAAGAACTTCTTCGTGATATAAAGAAATAAGGTAAATACTATGGAAAAACTTACAGTTCATTGCTATGCAGAAAATCTAGAAGAAGAACGTCGTATTACGATTTCTCCCTCTAATGTAACGGTTGTTGCCGCAAAAATTGAGGATAAGGTACTCAGAGGTCTGACTCTGAGGGAAGTCGCAGTTCTATTCGCTGATGGTGGGAGTATCGAGCTTCTACTTAACTACCAAGATATGGAAACTCTAGAACAGGTTGTAGGGGCTTATAGCTTCGGTTAGCGATTGACCAATTTTGTGAGCAGGCCCACGATGGAACTATTGGCTTGGGCAACATCTGCTCTCAAAAGCTCTATTTTTTCTCCCAAACCTTTTAATTCATTGGAATAAATCTCTTTAAAATGGTCTAAGTCTTTAGAAATGCTCATTTCTTGAGCTTTTAGTTCGATTTCTAGCTTATTTACTTTATCTTCTAGAGCATCTACTATCTTTTGAGCTTCTTGTTTGGCTTCCTTAAGAATAGAGTTTCTATAATCTTCTTTCTTACGCTTAGAATTCGTCATTAGACGCTTCACGATGGCGTATATGCCGCCAATAGCGGTTACCGCGCCTCCAACAGCCTCCCCAACCATTCCAATGTCTATAACCATAGAAGAATCCTCGATAATAAGATTGGTATGATATAAAAGGGCAGGAGATTTCATATGACTCAGGGACTCGCGGACTTCTTAGAAGTATTGACAGATACATCGAAAACAGTCGTAATGGCAATTTTATTGATCCTAGCGACCATTTTTAGGATCAAAGGATATGTAGATGGTCAAGGTTTCGTAGATCTTGTTAGAACTACAACTATTGCATATTTTTCCACAGCAACAGTAGTCCATTTTACATCAATGGTAAAGGATCATTTATCTAGTAAACTAGAAGAATTGAAGAATCAAGGTAAGACATCATGAAAGATAAACTACTCTCCATTTGGGCCTCTATTAAAACAGACTTGTATGACACCTGGAATAGGTCTAAGATCTTTCTATTGGCAATTGCTGGTATAATTGTGGCCCTAGAATTTCAAAAGTTGAAAGAATTCCTATTAGTATATATGGGCAAGAAAGAGATCCAAAAGGATGAAAAGAAGGACCAGCAATTGGCTACACAGGAACATACGGAAAGTGCTCAGGCCGATGTATTAGTACAAGAAGCTGAAGGATTACCTTCCACAGAACAACCAGTAAAAGATGGTTGGGAGAAGAATTGATGAAAAAACTTATTTGCTCTCTACTGCTTTTGGTTATGTCAACCAACGTCTTGGCTGACTGCGACTTCAGTAAAGGTATTACGACTGGCCCAAACAACACGCATATTTTTACTGAAGAGTGTTATCTTAAAGTTGGACAATTAGTTCAAGATGCTAAGATTAAAGATCAACAGATCGCCGATTATTCCAAAGCAATTCAACTTAAGGATCTAGCATTGACGAATGCGGATGCCCGTACTGCTCTCTGGACTAAGACTGCTGAAGACGAACAAGATCGTATGAACAAGCTTGATTCCGAACAGAAGCATTCAGACTGGCTATACTTCGGATTGGGCGTTGCCACAACATTTTTAGCTGGATATGCCGCTGCCAAACTTGCAGGTCGTTAAGATAACCTAACCGATTGGCTCAATTCGAATAATTCGGGATGGGCCACAAAAATATCTCTGAGATCTTGGGGAGCTATTGATCCTTGACCAAAGCCAATCACAACGTTTTGTAATCCACAAGCGATCAGATAGGCAACACAAAGTTGTGAACAAATCATTCCTGAATTAAACCAGTTATTCAAATTTCTTATGTCTTTGCCAAAGACGGCACAGATTTTTCGGGCTATAAAATAAAAAAAATCTAAATATCCGTAAGACATTTCTAAATCACTTAGAATGGATATAAGCGCTTGATCTTTAATCGATTGGTCAATCTTGATATTCCAGACTTCATAACCTTCATTCTGATTATTGACGTAGCTAGTATCGAATCTAGTGAAATCAACGCCATTTTCAGCGGCTTCAATGCACATTGGAGTATTTAAAGTATCTGGCATTGTAATGAAACTATGACTAAATTGTGAATTGGTCATCCACTTGATTACTGAGGGAATAATTCCAGTTTTCGTGTCTGCTAAAACTATGTGCCCTCCAAAACTCATTGTTTTGCCCACCAAAAATCAATCCTAATGCCACCACTCGTTAATGTTTTCCTACAATATTTAATATTGAAATATAATCCACTCGGACAAAATGCCCATCCAGCTATAGCTTCTACTTCGGTTTCTCCACACGGAGGTAAATTATTTCCCTGTGCTACTGGCCAAAAATACCAGCCTTGATTATCAATAGGAGCTTCATCATCATAGAAATTTTTTACGATCGGATAATTTGGCATTGCTATTCCCATTCCAGGAACTATGCCCATTCCCTGAATTACAGAATCTGGTACTGGAGCAGATGCAGATGGATTCTGAACTAAAGCGACTTGCCAGGCAATCAACCTATCATTATCGGAAACCCATACTAACGCGAAATCATCTTTGTCATAATCTTCGGTTGTACCATAACCGCCTTCAATATATCTACCATCTCCAGTTCCAGGGGTGCCAGGAATTTTAATAGTAACGGTTGCCGTTCCATCTGATCCAACTTCTGAGGCAGCTCTCGCCAATTTTAAATCTTTATTATTCAACTCATACAACGTAGTGACAGTGGTTAACGATGGAAGAAGGGGTTTGTTGGCATTTGGTTTGTAATTTGTCTCAAAATCAGACTGATCAGAAGCAGCAGATCCATCCATAGGAATCTGTGCGGTCATTATCATTGGATAATCTGAAGCAAAAAGATAATACATATTATTTGCTACAAAATATTGAATTCCAACACTTCTATTGGAAATAAAATCTTTTATGTCTGACCATTGTCCATTTACTTCCATAAATATTATTCCTCAGTCCATTCTATAGAAACACTAATGCTACCACCGGTAACGGTTGTTGAATTCAAATTTACGGCTAGTACTTGAGCAGTGCCCCTCAGTACGATAGCTTGACCTGGCTTATTTCCTAAATTCCATTCTAATGGGTTTTCTGCCACCGATCCTGTTACTGCAAAACTAAGTCTGTCTTGTCTTATAGTGCCAACCGCTGCGCCCAAACCAGTTGGATTAACCGTGTAAGCAGCTCCTGTTGCTGTAGCAGCTGCATTGTTGGAATCATGTGGCACCTGCGTCATTGCAGTTGAAGTGCCGCCAGTATTTGCTGCAGATCTTTTTATTAATAGAACTGGCGTTGTTATTGCAGTAGTAGATATACCACTCACTCTTATCTGCAGAACTCGTACTGTCTTGGTAGCACTACCTACGATGGTTACTACATCTGTAGCGGTAGCAGCGAGTGCAACTGTTGTAGACATGGAATACGTTTGTTTAAATCCATCTACGGGAGTGGTAATCAAAAAGGACCTTGGATCTAATTGTAATGTCCCACGTTGTCCGCTTGTAAGTGTTTGAGCAGTAGACTCATACACACCACCAATTTTAACTGGGTTACTTCCACTATCAGCAGTTCCAGCAGCACTATCGCCAACTTGCTGTTGATTACCGTTAGCATCAACAGCCAAAGTTTGTTGGTCGCCAGAAGAACCATTCATGGTTATTGCGGCTGTACCAGAAGTATAGGCTGTAGCTATTACTCTTACTTGGGTAAATCCACCTACACCTACAGTATAAGTATTGTTAGTTGTGGCAGTAGTTACATTATCTCCGCCAGCAGGATTGGATGCAGCTATTGCATTCCATATCCCATCACCGGATTGGCCCTCAAAAGCGAGAGTGGCAGACCAAGTACCACTAATAGAAATATTTACCGTGCTGATACCGTTGATTGGTAAAACAAGGGTTCCATTTAAAGCAGCAATGGTTCCAGAAATACTTTTGTCTAGATCTGTACCCGTACCAGACCCAGAAATGGTCGTAGGTAAGGTGTGGAAAGTGGCCACACAACTAACTGTACCCGACACATAAGCAGAAGACACCAATTCTAGATTAGGATAAGAAACCGGCGCATAGTACATGCCGTTGGTTGTAATCGTGGTTTGCGGACCAGCAGCGGGATTGGAAAGTGAAATTACTGTTACTGTAAAATAGTTCGTTCCATCATTAGATCCTACGAGTGTAAGCGTAGAAGACCAAGTGCCATTGATGGCTAGAGTAATACCTTGGTAACCATTAAGGCCGCCAAGAGCCAAAATGTTGCCGTTGCCTGCTATAGTTCCAGAGTTGCTTTGAGATGGATAAAATCCTGGAATGATTCTGCCAGACGAATCCAACTGAATGGCGGCTTGCTGCCCATTCGTAAGAACTGGAAGAGTAGAATCAAAAATTCCACCAATTAATTGGGAGTTTGTAGCAGCAGTTCCACCAGTTGATGAGCCAATAATCGATGTTTGATTAGCTGAAGTTGCGGCTCCAGTAGGAAGAGGTACTGTACCGGTAATATTGTTAATATTAAATGAATCCACTCCAGTTGAAACTATCAAAGCTCCACGAGAGGTGGCTTGGGCTGCCACAGATTGACCGGTTGTTACTGTTGGTTGTGTTGTATTAAAAACTCCACCAACCTGCACAGGATTTCCAGCTGCAGTACTACCACTTGCGGAATCACCCTGAATAGTCCAAGGAGGAGTTCCTTGTTGAACAGTCCAGGTTCCAGATTGGGTAACTCCACCAATAACATTTGATCCAGCAGGCAATGCGTTAGTGATTGCTGTTACTGCGCCTACGGTAGTTACAGTTGATAGCGTTTGAGCAGCTGCAATAGATACTGTGGCATTCAAATTACTAGCCGTTGGTTGAGCAACAGTGAAAGAACCCGTTCCTGCATTTGCAGTTACAGTTCCAGAAACCGGTTGCGTTATCGCAGATCCATCAACTCTTAGAGCACCAACAGGAGTTAGCGATAATGGATTTGTTTGGCCGGTAGTATAAGAAGGAGCGGCAGTTGTAACTGCACCCATTTGTAAAATACCGGTCTCTCCTGAAGTGGTAGATCCTTGGGACAATACGGTTCCAGCAATAGTTGTAAGAGAAGCATTACCTGAAGTTTGAAGAGCGCTAGTAGAGGCACCAGTAGGAAGCGATACCGTACCTGTAATATTAGCAATGGATCCAATATTATTGGATCCGGCTGGAAGTGCAGTAGACACTGTAACTAGCCACGGAGTAGTATTAGCAGTATTTCCAGGTTGTACTGTCCAAGTTCCTGATTGACTTACAGGTAGTGCGCTTTGATTTGAAGCAATCGTAACCGGTAACGAGGAGGCCATCGTTGTTTGACCAAGAGTAATGGCAGATCCGCTAATTTGGGTTAGATTTTGTGACCAAGGCGCTCCGCCTTGATTGGCGGTAACCGTACCACTAACATTTGCATTTAAATTAGATGCTGTGGATTGAACAACTGTGAAATTACCCGTACCAGCATTGGCTGTAACGGTACCACTTACAGGTTGAGTAACGCCACTACCGTCTACACGAAGACCTCCAGATAGATTTAAAGACAGTGCATTCATTTGTCCAGTAGTATAAGAAGGAGCAGCAGTTGTAACTGCACCACCTACATAAGTAGCATCAGCTGGAGGTGTAGTACCCGTTGCACCAATGGATAAATTAGTTGCTGTAATGCTGCCAGAAATTGGCACAGGAGTTCCTGATGCGTTACCTTGAATTGTAATAATACCAGCAGCTGGGGTTCCTGCAGTTCCCGTACCAGTTACAGTCCACGGAGCACCGCCTTGATTAGCGGTAACCGTACCACTAACAGGTTGAGTTACAGCAGAACCATCTACCTTAAGTGCATTGCTTCCAGTAACAGAGGCAGAATTTCCCCCCTGATTAATAGTGGTCAACCATGGAGTAGTATTGGCCGTGTTTCCAGGCTGTACTGTCCAGGTTCCTGATTGAACTGCAGATACTGAATCAGTTCCAGAAGCTAAAGTCCAAGTTCTTCCCGTGCTCCACGTACCCGATTGTGTAACAGGAATGGCACT
Organism: Deltaproteobacteria bacterium; assembly: GCA_003136475.1. Classification (GTDB taxonomy): domain Bacteria; phylum Bdellovibrionota_B; class Oligoflexia; order Oligoflexales; family Bog-1112; genus BOG-1112. Next base: position 49,452 of record PLEQ01000059.1, on the reverse strand, counting down.
CTGGTTTGAAGCAATGGCTATGGGCAAAGAACCCGCCATTGTAGCTTGTCCTAAAACAAAAGCTGATCCGCTAATTTGAGTAAGATTTTGAGTCCAAGGACCAGAAGCCTGCGTGACAGCACCGATGGTGTTTGCACCAGCAGGCAAGGAAGGTAGAGAATCGATTGCTACATGTAAATTAGATCCTGTTGATTGACTAACAACAACAGAACCAGAAACAGGCTGAGTAAAAGAAGACCCATTGACATTAAGAACACCGGAAGAGGAAACACTAAAAGCCCTTAAATTTGTACCGTCTGTACCACCGATCATGGTTGCATCAGCAGGAACTGCGGATCCAGTAGCACCAATGGATAAATTTGTTGCAGTGATGGATCCAGTGATAGGCATTGGATTGGTAGCAGAAATGTCGCCGTTGTCAACGTCGGTATTTCCAAGGACCATTTTAATTCTTTGTACGAGAGCCCCGCTTAAACTTTCAGCGGCAATTGTTGCGCCCGTACCCGGTGTTACGTTAATATTATCACTCATTTTTATCCACTTTCTACTAAGTTAGAGGAACCCTAACAATTGGACCTTCTAATGTTTTATAGCTCAATTCATATTGTCCAACACCATAAGTTAATGCTAGCAAAAGACCAATTGGTGAACCGGCAGGTGTGTGTAGAACCCATACTTCTTCAGGGGAAGGAGAAACTGGATCACTATTATATTCAGGAATAAATCCGCCTGAAGCTGCACCGCCACTACCACTAGAACCTATACGGGCCATTTTAACCTCCTCCTATTTCGAGGACATACATTTTTTGACCAGAACTTGTTCCGATAGCCCAAATTGGTGTGTTGGGGGTTAGATCAAATTGGACAGCATCTCCATTAAATAATGCATATCCAGTTGATGTGGTTACAGAACTACTGTTGCCAATATATAATACATCAGAATTACTGGCGGTAGTTACTTTTAGTCCCACGCTACTTCTATTGGCTAAAGGAGTAGCCGTAATTTGGGTCGCAGATGTCCCAATAGTATATTGACTTGTTTGAAAATTGGGCAAACCATTTAAGTTTATATTTAAATTTGTAGAATCGGCAATATTTACATCCAATGCCTGTTGGAGCCCTACTGTTGTAGATGTAAGGGGATTTCCTATTCCATCCTGTAAATCTACTTTAATCACACTTGCCGTTGTAAGTGGAGAAATTATTTGTCTTCCACTAGAATCAAGTTGTATAGCAGATTGTTGACCAGTTGTAAGGGTCGGTAATGTCGTATTGAATTGTCCACCTATAAGGGCTGAAGCCGATGCAACAGTTCCAGGAGTAACTGGGCCATCGGAATAGTCCTTAACGAGCATATTGCCGTTTGCGTCAGCGGATACATAGTTAACGCCAAGTCCAGTCGCATCTTGACCGGCTATCTTTACTTCTTGCGTTCTATCTATGTAATTTAAATCGGACATATTGTCTTTATATCATGTCTCATAAAAAAATAGCCGCTTTTTTTAAGAGCGACTATTTTAAAGAACATTAATTAAATTAACGAATTACACTTCGGTTCCAGAAATAGTTGAATATACGTCAAGGGCTTTTTTATCAACATTTGTTCTGATAATTTCAATAGTTGAACCAGCTCCCGACTCTAAGAAAACAAGCTCATCTAAATCTATAGAGATATTTGGAGTAGATGCAGAATTGAACCCAACCCATAAACTACTATAAGTAGTTCCATCTGGAGACACTCTAACTTCAATTTTTAAAGCACCAGAAGAGGTCGCCCAAATCTTTTTACCATTAAAAGTTTTACCAGTCGTAATAGTATAAATATGGTTACTAGTAGCGCCAGCAGCAACAGCAGCTGCGGTATTGTAGTTGTTTACAGGAGTGCCAACCAGTGCGCTAGTAATACTAACCGGAACTGGATTGGTTCCAGAAACGTTAGCACCACCAACGGCAAGATTAGCTGCTACACGAAGAGTTTGCGCTCCAGTTGCACCATTATTGAAATCGGCAATACCAGTAGCATTACCTGGTTCAGCAGCAACTCGTAGAGTTTGGGCTCCTACGGCACCGAAATTGAAATCAGCAGCTCCTGTAGCATTACCGATCTGAGCAGCAGAACGTAAAGTAGTAGCACCTACTGTACCGTAATTTTGGTCCTCAAATGAGGAAGTCATGTCTACTTTGGCTTCACCAGCAGCGGTATAAGCCTGACTATTAGTACCATCGGTAGGCTTTACGAACCAACCAGTTGCAGCCGTACCAGGAGCACCTTGGTTAGCCGTAACTCTGAGGGTCTGAGCATCAGTAGCACCGGCTCCGAAATCAGCAGCACCAGTCGCGTTACCGATTTGGCTAGCCGTACGAAGTGTATTGGCGCCAACAGCACCGTAGTTGGTATCATATCCAAGGCTAGCAGGTGTAGAAGTAATTATTAGAGCGCCACTAGAATTTAGTTGTAGCGAACTTTGCTGACCATTGGTTAGAGTAATTGGAGTACTATTATAAATACCACCAACTAAATCTGAAAATGAGGCAGCAGTACCAGCTGCAGCAGAACCATTTGAAGGGCTTACCGTCTGGAACCAATAAGTCGTACTTAATAGCTGATCGCCAATTGCATTACCAGAAGTATCGCGGATAATCGCAGATACGCTACCATTAGTATCTACCGCAGCCTGTTGAGTGGCAGGATTGGTAGCATCGCCAAGCTTGACGATAACATCATCATAATTTACTTGTCCAGGTAACTGGGACCTAATTGGTAATTCACCAGGGCTGTAATCACTCATTTTCTATTCTCCTACTGGGTAGCTTCAGCTTCGGCAATTTTTGCTTTAAGCTCTTCTTCTTTTGCTGTTGAAATTGCAATATTATCTTGTAATCTCTTGACGTTATCCATTTGTTCATCGATGCGAAGTTCTAGTTCTGCTTTGGCAGCACTAACCCTCAAAAGTTCAACTTTCATTCTCTTTAAATCTAAACTCGTCATATACATCCTAAGATTGGAATGGGATTATTACGATATCTCTAGTATTTGAATTCTTCCTTCAAAATCAGCTATATAGGGTTGACCATGTATAACTTTTACAACAATTGTATCGCCAGGGGAAAGAGTAAAACCGTTGTTGGTACCGGTAGTAAATTCAAAGTATTCGCTCAAAGAACTACCATAATAAGTTCTTCTAGTATCAATTTGCGCAGCATTCCAAAATACGGTATATTTTGCGATATTTTCGCCAGAAACCGAGATTCTATATAAAATAGCATTAGTGATACCGCCTGGAACGGTATATTGAACTAATGTAGTAGTAACATGTCCAACTACCGCGTTGGCCTCACTATAAATATTTCTTACTAAATTTCCAGCAACGGGGGTTTCTACTATATTTACGTTGATGGATCCATCAGCATTTACATTTAATTCATTATTATCGGGTGCCGGACCTAATATATGTACGTCACCAATGGATACAGTGCCGTCAAAGACCACTGGAAGAGGATTAGAATCAGAATAGCCGTTACCATGCTGGTCAACTGGTCTTACTCTCCAATCATTAAGAGGTTCTTGCTCATAAGTGGCAAGAAGTCTATCTTCCATGGAGAGAGATGTTTTATTTTGCTGTTGGGCAGATATAGTTGAGGCAGTAGCGACCGTAAAGGCACTGCAATCGCTATATGTCGTTATAGGAGTTTTTGGGGGACCGACCAATAGAATATATTGGCTTATAACTCTTTTGATTTCTACAGTAAGGATTTGCCCAGCATTATTAGAAAGCTGAGCATTCATTTTGACAAAAAAACCAACAGTATCAGCAACTTGGATAACACCAGTCGTACTACCGTCAGTAGTTAGCGCTATGGGTGGTACGGCTGTCCACTGTCTTTCAAATGCCATAATTTCCTTTACCTAAAACCCCAGACCCTTCTGGGGAGTTACAGTAAAGATTGGCAAATTTTACGGAAATGGCGGAGGAGTAGGAAAGGGTGGCCATGCAATTCCCACTCTAGGAGGAACGCATCCGCACTGACATCCATATGGAACCCAATTTTCTGGCACTACTTCAGGGAACCCTGCGGGCAACCAGCATGGATTAAATGGACCTGGCGGAATGATTGGAAATACGACCGTATAACCGAAACCTTGAAAATAGGTAGTAATAGTGGGAATATCAAGAAAAGGCGTTACGAATGGCTGAACTTGGAATAAACCATTAGTAATTGCATTATCAATCAAAATAGTTGTTGCAGTAATAAATGCTGCATTAGCAGCTGCAGTCTCAGCTGTTCTGGTAGCTGTAGAATTAGTATTAGCAACGGACGCTGTAGGAAGAGGAGGTATGGCCATACCCTAAGATTGGCTATTCAGTTCGAATTCTTTTGGAAACAAACCATTGATGGTAAAATCAATTTTATTTCCCTTAGACCTATTATCTTCAGCCGTCAATACTTGTAAATTATTCCAATGATGTAATCCACTTATAGTATCGCCTTGTAATGGTATAATATGATCAACTTCATATTCTGTGCCGGTTTGTTTAGTTAAATCTGAAGCTAATAAATAAAAAAGCTCTATTTTACAAAAATCTTCGTCAGTAAGCCATTTTGGTGTAGCCTGGATCTTCATAGCCCTTCTTTTTGCTACTATAGATCTGCGCTTTCCTTTATTGTTTTGTTCCCATTTCCTATGAGTTACCCTAATTTTGTCTTTATTTTTACTGTAACTTTTTTTGGAATTTGCGCTCACCTTATCTTTATTGACCACTCTCCATTGTAAATGGTCTTCTTTAGTCTTTTCAATATTTCTATTGGCCCATCTTTTTTTATTTATTTCTCGGACTTTATTCGGATTATCCCGTCTCCATCTATTATTTTTATCTCTATTTTTTGTTGGATCCTTTTGATGAGAAGCCCTTTCTCTAGCATTTACGCGATCCCTATTTCTATTATGCCATTGTAAGGCCCTTTTTGAATTACAAGATTTACAAATAGATCTAAGCCCGTCTTTATTTGCGGTTTCTTTGCCAAAATAACCCTTATCTTTTTCAGTATTACAATCTTTACAAAATTTTGTATTTTCCATCACAACCTTCCCTTTATAAGAAGATTGTATCACCAAATACAAAAGCCTTCCACACAAATAGTGTAGAAGGCCCCAGTATATTATTTTTTATTGGTTTTTAATTAAGGAAGCGTGACAGCTCCCGATTCAGAATCGTTAGGCGCACTTTCATCCGTCATCGCTAATCCCTTGTAAGTTATATTGATTTTGGATGTAGCTCTGCTTTGGAAGTTGTTGCTATTAGTATCAGGCAAGCAACCGATAATAGTCGCTAAAGGCGCCCCAGTAGGATTTTCCCGGTCCGCGACCGTAATAGTAACAGGACCCAATCCAAGTAACTGATTTAGGGTTGGGAACTGTCCAAGAGCTTTTACACCGAATCCATATACACGGAAACCACTGCATTGAACCGTTACGCTGTTATATGCCGTAAGAGTGATTTCTGCAGAGCTATATCGACCTAAGAGGTGGATGTCTTCAGAAGTAATAGATTCGTTGATCGTGCAAGAATCAAAGATACCGATTACTACCGGTGAACCACCATCACCCTGGATACTCACTACGGATCTCCCGCCCGTGATTACCTTGGATGCAGCTGCGGAAATTCCGCCTCTTTTGCTATCATCAATAATTGCCATATTAATATCTCCTTAAACCTATTAGCCCGCAGACTGTTGAACAGCGCTTAGAGCAAGATTAATCGCCACGAAGTAAATGCTGGTCGTTAATTTAGCTTCAACGCTTACATACATAGAAGGCGCTGAAATCGTGATACTTGCATTTTTATAACCGAGAGGCGCATCATTAGACGTAGTCGTCATCTTCAATTTGCGATAATAGTCAAACTTCTGCTGTAAGAAACTTAAAGCTGAAGCTGCTGATACATCCGCAACTGACCTGCCAACAATCGCTGTCTGGAAGCTTTGTGCTAGGTCCAGGGCGAGGATGTCGGAAAGATAGACTGCTTGAATGGCGTTATAAACGAAATTGCTATCTAGGCCATAAGTCGTTTGATCTGAAACCCAGAGAATGCCAGAAGTATTTTGGCTGAGTGAGAGCATTCCGGCAGTAATCGCATCGCTCACATCAGCTGGATCGCCAGCATCATATCCAGCTGGATTCGTGAATGACACGATATTGGCTAGATGATTACAAATTGACTTATAAAAACCACCAGCCTGCATGCCTGCGGCAACAACTGCGCCATACCACGGTAAGAACAAGGTATTAACGCCAGCTGAATTAACCTGTGTGCATTGCTGGAAAGTCATTGACACACGATAGCTTGCGAGGCTTTGGGCTTGCGCTTTGCAGTTAGCATACGTATCGTTGTAAGAACAAATGGCAATACGATTGTGCTTGAGGGTTGGCGTAGAAAATTCAATACAATGTGACTTGATAAGCTCATTAATTGCATTGATCGTATACGTTGACCCAGGATCGGTATTGCCAGCAGCAATATCGGCAGTAGCATTTTGTGAAAATAGCGGAACAATGATGTTGACCTGAATACCAGCCATCTGAGCAATTGCGTTGACGATATCCGCAGCAAGCGTTGGGCCGCGTAGACCACCAGAAAGATACGTCAATGAAGCTGGATCAGGAAGACCTGCAACCGCCGTAGGAGTAAATCCTAGAGCAGTGGAAGTCCCCATAGATGCTTGGAATGAGAATGCAGAATCCTTAACACGACCTGGCTGAACATCTGCCGTTGAACAGATACCGATGGCGGTAACATGATCTAGGGCAGAAGGTGGGAGCTGAATTGCAGCTGGGCTTGCAGTGCATGAATATCCAGGTTGTGAATTAATGAAAGCAGCTAATTGGCTAATCGTAGTGAAGTTAGCCAACGTAATTGATAGATTTGCACCAGTACCGCCAGTAACAGTGGTCGTTAACGTAGTAGCATTGATGGTCATCGTAGCAGTCGTGCCCTCATAACCGATAGACATCGCAATATTTGGATTCACATTGTGAGTTTCGTTTACGCCGACGCTGCTATTGATAATAGAGACTTCAACGCCTGGTTCCTGACTTGAAGCAGTCATACCTGCAATCAAACCAAGAGCAGCCAAATCACCAGGGGTAGAATCAATAAGTTCAAATGATTTACCATAGCCTTCAGAGTAAGCAGCTGGATCGGCTACTGGACTCACGGAACCAGGAGTTCCAGACCAATTGATTGAAATGGTATTGGCAGCCGTTCCCGCAGTCGCATCTAGATCCACAGCAGCAGTTGCGAAAGCCGCATTGAGTGAGGTTAGAAGACTTGTTCTGTCGGTGATGGTACCCATTGGGGTAATTAGCGTTTGTGGGCCACCATTTACACGGACACTGAAAGACGCTCCAGATAGGCCAGAATACGAAGAAATCGTGGTTCCCGTTATGGTAGGAGCTACTTCAGCATCTAGAGAAGTAATCGTGAAGTTAAATAGATTTCCACCCACGCCCCAATTCAAGGCATTAAAGGTTCCATACGTAGCTGAATGAGCTGCGACTGGAGCAGAAGCCTGAGTGCCTTTATTCGTCTTGATGATGTATATGGAAGTAGCAGTGCCGCTAATATCTGGATCATTTGATGGAGCTGATAGAGCGCGGAAAGCATCAACGATTGGACCAGAGGTATAAATGGCCGTAACCTGATTTACCGCACTTGGTCCAAAAAAGTTATTAGCCAAGGTTGTGATACTGTAATCTGGACCACCAGCAGCTTCACCCATGATGAGAACAACGCCTGATGAGGCTAGACCCGTGGGATTAGAAATAACCGTAGTATTTACGTAGGCGCCTGGGATATTGGTATTTAGCCATGGAGTGACGATTGATTGGGACATAGTATCTCCTTACTTAACTTTCTTAAGCCCGAAATTATCGAGCCCTTGTGCAAATTGGTCTGGCGAACTCATTCCGATAGTTTTCAGATGGAGCCATAGCGCCTTTTCTAGAGACTTAGATCTTCCGTATTTTGACTTGTTGCTAGCCCAGAAAATACGGAAAGCCTCTCTTTTTTGTTCCTCGTTCAAAACCTTAGGGGTTGGCTTATAGAGAGAAGCGCGATAGGCCCTTGCTTCTTCTAAGCTCATTTCCTGGTTAGATTGTGAGGATTTCTTTTCTTTAGCCATTTAATTATCCGGGTAGTTTGGGCTTGGGCATTGATTGCATCTGATTAAGCACTTTTTTATGTTGTCCTTTAGCTTCAGAAATCGCACCAGCAGAACCACGAGGGGAAAGATATGAGGTTTCCGCTATTTTATCGCCAGCATGACTAGTTCCAGGATTGCCAGCCGTTATATTACCTTTAGTATGAACGCCCTTTTCATATCCGGTTTCAGCTTTAGACATTCCTCTAGTGCCACGTTTTTGTTCTATTGCACCCATAAACTTCGCCAATTTGATATGGCCTTTCATCTGATGTTTTGGATCTTCATTGGTCTTTTCGTGTTGCTCGACATCTTGTTCAACTTTTTCGCCAAGAGCAGCATCGGCCTTTTCATCTGGATTTCCTTCAGCTTTTCCCATCGGAGGAGTAGTAGCTGGTTCCATCATAGGAGCATTTTGTGAATTGCTCATCGGCTCTTCTTTTTTCATTTCGCTTTTGCCGAGCTTAGCCTTAATAGCACCATCAATTTTATCAGCGGACTCTTCAGAGTAACCTTCACGTTTCAACTTACTATGAATTTTGGCCCAATCACCCTTTGCTAAAGGGCTGGACTTGTAAAGCTCTTCAGCCTTTTTCAGGACTGCTAGAGCCGCTTCTTTTGGGCTATATACTTTATCGGACATAATTGATCCTCATCTACGTTAAGATTGGGAAATGGGCTTTTTGCCTCTTTGTTTCTCTAAAAAACGCCTTAAATTCTCAATACTTGACTTTTTAATACCCTTAAAGTCTTCACTTTTGAAAAAAACACTAGGACTATCTGATGCTTGTCCCATTTTTTTAGCCTTAGCCTGTTTTACTACCGCTTGAGAGCCCACTTTTGTTGGATTAGCAGTATTTTGATTCGTTGGGCTAACAACGCCCTCAACTGGGGTTAATGGGGTAGTCTTAAGTCCACCTATAGAGATTTTCTTAATTCCCATACAATTAAGATTGGTTATTCATCCTGGTAAGCTATATCAGCGAGAGTGCTCCAGTTAACTTGACTGAGATCTTCGCCGGTATCCGTTAAATTAGTTAGGATCCTAACCCCACCAGTAAAACCTTCCCCTTGTCCAAGGGCGATATTCTCTATTATGCGATGAGGTTGCATGTACCATCTATTTTCTACCTGGCCAGTTATATTAATATCTCTGCTCCAAATAACCTGTCCAGCATCTGAATAATCGGGATTGGGGTACATCTTTCCCGAAGATATTAGGCTTTCCGCATAACCATCTTTTTCAAGAAGAACCTGACGGTAGCGTAAAAGAGAATATACTGTAATAGAATGTAGCCATAGTAGGGTTTGCTGATCATTAGCGTTACAGGTAATCCTATAAGGTTCCTGCATAAAGGTGTGGCCTATTTTAGTTTCATAGAATTGGTATTCTGGAATTATACCGTAGGCTCCGGTTTGTATATTTAATCCAGTCAACAAATTAACAGCGTTAGCTTGAGTAATGCTCTGAATCACATAGCCAATGCCATTAGTGGGATTTACCAAAACCATCCCTGGAGAAACATTGGAAATAATCACAGTTTCGCTAAAAGTGAATGAACCAGAAGTTGGATCATATGAACCTAAATTTGGTTTGAGAACATATGGGATAGGCTTATTTATATTATTAGGATAAAGAGTTACAGATTCTACAGAAAGATCTCCCATATGCTTCATATCAGCTTTTTCTTCACTAGGGCCAAGCTCGATATCAATAGATGGAAATTCTTGTTTATCGCCTTGTTGTTCAGATAAGAAAATATTAATTCTATTATTAGTAAGCCATTGCTTACAGGATTCGATCTGAGATCCGTATCGTTCACGAAGATAATGATTAGAAAGAGTATCGCCAAGAACATCAGTAAGAAGCCATTCGTTCTTCCTGATATCTTCTAGACCTAATTCAATCATCGTCTTGATTCTTATGTCACCCAAAAATAAAGACATAAATTATTTACCTTCGTATTTTTCTATAATTGCTGGAAGTATTTTACTTGACCATTCTTTTTCTGCCCATTCAGCAGCTTCCTTAAAGAACTCCTTACCCTCAATTGCAGGATGGATCCATTTGTCTTTTTGACTTTCTTTATCTGTAACCGTTCTAAAAGTGGTAATGCTTCTTTTTACTGAACCATCTTTTTGTTTTGTTTGATAAATATTTACACCTTGCAGCTGAGGAGTATTACCTTTACCAGGGATGAAAGGATTTTCTCCAGCCAAATTAAGTTCGTGCAGCTTCCCAATTCGTGGACTGCCGTTCTTATCTAACTCTAACTTTTTATAAGGGATGCCTTTTTTCTTTAGTTCAGATTTTACCTTATTGATCATGTTTTGTTCATAACCAGCACTTGCCGGAGAAATCTCAGATGGCATCTTAGCCTGATTCATTGGAACAACCCTATAACGATGACCATCTTTAGATGTCTTGCCATCTTCTAATAATCCTGGCTTCATATCGTATGGTTCGGGTCTACCCTGTTCTATCCATTCAGCCTTACTTTTAAGGGTAATAACCCACAAAAAATCATCCATTTGTTCAGGTGGGCTTAAATTCTCTAAATACATTTTTCTGGAGGAATGTAATTTATTTTGAGCCTCTTCTTTGATGTGATTATATCTATTTTCTGCTAGTGCTTTAATAGACATCTTTACATCTTTCACTACATCTTTAGCGAAATTTTCAAGGTATTTACTTAAAGGAGATAGGTCCAGGCTTACTTTAATGTCAGCCATATTATGCCTTTGGGGGTTTTACAGGAACTCCAGATGGTCCCATAACACGCCCTTCTTTCATGTCAATAAATCGGACTACTCCATTATTGTCAGTTACCTTCATTTGACCTTTTCCGTTGATAGCGCGTTCCGGAATAGGATCTTTGGCCAAATGTGGGGTAGAATGTTTTGCCGATAGTTTGCTAGCCGGGGTTGTTCCGCCTAGCCCTGAGTTTTTGGGTCTGGAGCAGCCCCCTCCGAAGGAGCTGCTTTAGGAGGAGACTCTTGTGGTGCTCCAGTACTATCTGTTCCTGGCATATCCGGAGTAGGAGGCATTGGAGGTTCCAAGCCCAAAAGCTTACAAAGCTCAATCATAGACTTGAGCATCTGAATACATGAATTATAGAGAGGTTGATTTTGTTCTTTAGTAGCTTCCAAAGACGTTTTATTGGCCTTAAAGCCCGCAAGAGTCTGACCAACCATATCTAAGACTTGTTGTTTTTTCTGTTCATTGGCGTGATCGTCTAAGCCACCTTGTAAAACCTGAGACATATCTGGTTCATCAGATCCTTGACTCATATCTTTATCGGTATCTGGCATATCTTGTTTTTGAGCATCGCCAAAATTATCTTTAACTGAAGCATTATCCTTCATCTGAGTACCTTGAGGTAATTCAGTGTTATCGATTTTTTTAGCAGCTTGGGCAGCTTCACTTCCTGGCTCTTGATCAAGTAAACCCAAAACTTCTTCAGCTGTTTCATGTCCCTGTAGATTTGGATCTTCTGCACCAGTTTGTCCTGGCTCATTTTCTACAGCTTCAGAATACATTTTTTCGCATTCAGGACAGCCATCTGGACGTTCTGCGGCCTGATCTTGTACGCCTAAAGCAGTAGCATCATGCTTGGGACAATCAGGACAATTACAAATATGATCAACATCCTGAAAATTCTGGGGATCATTCTGTACTTCAGTAGTATTTTCTAAATCTTTTGTTCCTTGTGCAGCATTGTATTCATCGCACATAGGACAATTATCTGGACTTGAATTATTTAGCGCATTATCTTCTTGACAATATGGGCAATCATCAGTTTCTATACCACCAGTGTTTTGTATGGAGGCATCATATTCCTTACAGTGATCGCAATCATGCATACCAGCTGTACCATCAGCATTTTCTTCAGCGTCTAAATCTTGGCAATAAGCGCAATCATCCGTACGATTATCTTCTTTATCGGGATTAGCAAATTGACTATTGTGCTCAGCAGGATCGTGAAATCCCTCTTCGTGTTTATGAAGAACGTGAACGTGTTTTTTATGGGCTTCTTTTTTATGTAAAGTACATAGCATATTTTCGCTCTTTTCTAGATAAGCTTCACTAAGCTTGTATTCTTCTTGGGAAGCACGGCCCTCACGAACACGTCTTTTTGCTTTTTTAATATCGTCTTTTATATGTTTATTGAAATAAACAATCCTATCTTTTCCACGAAGCTTTGCCACCAATAGGGCGGTTCCAGCCTCAGAAAGAGATCTTCCAACACCAATAGAAATAGTGTATCCAAACGATTTTTGTATACTGGCCCTTAAATCCTCTAAGCTGTTTTTAGCTTCAGGTGGAATAGCAGCAGTAAACTCATCTCCGCCACCAGAGATTTTAGTGCCGCCAGAATCCTTACACCAATGCAAAATAAAGTCTTGAGCTGCATCTATTCTGTTAGAGACCTTATGAAGCTCTTCAACATTATTGGCAATAACAGCACGTCCAACCAATTTACCAATGCCATCACCATCTGCAGCTATATAGAACCAACCAGGTTTAATCTCGTTCATGTTTTCTCCTCAATGTATCAAGGAGCATTTCGATATTTTGTTCGTCCCAGCCTTTGCTGAATCGTATTTCTACACTATCTTCAGATTTTTTAATCCAAATCTTTTTGTGCTGATCAGATCCCATACAAATACATCCGCTGTATCCACCGGGACCAAAAATGGTTTTACCGCATGATTCACAATCCACGGTCTCAGATTTAGCCATTTCAACGTGATATTCTTTAGGCTTTTTTTTACGATCTAAGAATTTCTTAAGAGGAAGAGTTTTTTTGGTAGACTCTTTTTTTACAACATCCGTAGATTTTAACTCTATTGGTGCCATAACAGTAGCAGTATTTGTCGCAATAGGGGGAATTGCGACAGGATTTGTCGCAATAGGAGTAGAATTTGTCGCAATAGGCTTACTGAGCGCTTCAGTAAGCTTATCCATCATAATTTTATGGATGGCTTCACGTTCTGCAATTTTATTTTCAACAACACGACTAATCAATGAATGCATTTCCATTCTTTCGTCGATTAGTTTTTGAATTTTTTTATCCACTTCATCTGATTCTTTATGTGGTTTTGAAAGTTCCTCCAAATCATAAAGCTCAAAAGTAGATAGTAAGATTATCCCCAAACCAGGAATAGAACGATTTTTGAAATCATATACTAGCTTGTTGTTAGAATAAACAGATCCAGTATAGTCATCAGCAGCATTTTTATTTGCGTCCATCCATGCATTATGTCCAAAAGGCAGTTGGACTCTCTTGCTGGAATTAAGAGGCATGAGGGTAAGTTCATTAATAAGCATAGACATTACAGCACGAGGAACTACCTTAAGGCCAATCCTGATTTCTTCAGGATCCAAAATAGAATTACTGCCGATCTTATAAAGATCAGCAGACTTAGCGAGATTCGTTACGAATTCGTCGTCTAATATGCTATTAAGAGATAGGTTGGGTGTTGGCAGCATTTTGTTGTGCGTAAGGTCCTGATTCCTTAATAATTCTTGTAGGATCTTCAATAATATACACGATCAAACTAGCAGAAGAAGCAATAATCCACTGGTTGTATCCCATAGATACGTAAGTATATGCATTAGGAGCGCATGCCACACCAACGTTACCATTAGCATCGGAAACCCCAATAGCTTGGGAAGTAACGGTTCCGTCTTGACCAACAGTGACTGAAGCGGCAGCTCCACTATTGTTGTAAATAGCAAGATCTAATCCTAATTCTGGGAGGGCCGTTGCAGAAGTAACATTGGTCTTATAACCACTAGCGATGGGAATAGGAAGAAGACGTGGACCTACGATTAGGACCTTGTTAGCGCCTGCAGCTGGATTGTAGACGATGGACTCAACATCCATTCCACTGTTCAAAAATTTATTATCAACTACGCGCTGGAGCTTGTTTGCCATAAATACCTCAAGGGTTATATATCATTTAAGATTGCTAAATTAATCAGGAAGCCCGTCTTCCTCTATACTTATCATGTCCACTGAAATGGCACCTGGACCCGGCTTAATAGTATCTATAGGTTCCTGAGTAGCCCTATTTGGAGTAGTAGAAGCTGATACGTTCTTTGGATCCCCACGATTTTGACTATGATATACGTATTCTCTTTGAATTACAGCGAAGTAGGCCAATCGTTCAGGAATGCGTACACCATTAGTAGTTATATTAGTCATGCGAATTTCTTTGGGTAAAGAAACTACATACCAAAACGCATTATAGAGATAACGTACTGAATATACTCGACCTTTTCCTGTTTCAGGGTCAATTCCAGGACTTTTGCCTCCTGGTAACCAATTAATATTTCCAGTAGAGTCAATACAATAGTCAAGTCCTTGAATATATGTAATATTTTGACTATCTACGATAGGTACTTCAAGTTCTATAATAGGATACATGGGAATGTTTGGGCCAACTTCGTAGGTCATCTTCTGATAATTGGAGACTTTTACGTTGGCAACTGGATCGCTACAATAGATTCTGTCGCCGGGTGCCATATAAATACGTTTTCCGGTATCAACCGGATTGGCATTGACGGCGGTTCCCACAGATTTAGTAGTATTGTAAAATCTAGGTAAGATAAGTCTACTAACTGATGGGTCAACAACTGCTCCATCTGTTCTTTTTTTATCGGTAGTATTATCAGTATTTGCTGCCGTAAAAGTTCCAGCACATACATAAATCATTCCATTGCTGGTAATGGTATCTAGGCCATCTCTACGATAATCTCCACGATCCTTTAGACCAATAGGAGAAGGCATCGCTTTGTAGTGAGCATAGTCAATTCCTTGACCAGTCACAAAAGCGTCATCAAAGATGATATTAAATGATTGTTGAGTTAGAGGACACCAGGCATTGATTGTCTGGATTTGTTCTCCAACTGGAGTTCTATTACTCATCCATTTCCCTCGCACAAATTTTGGATATTTCGTTTAATTTACGATCAGTTTCAGAATGAAATTTAGTCAATCCTTTTACTACTTCATTGACATCTAATTTTCTTTTGATCTTTTCGATCTTTCTTTCAAACCTAATCCCATTTAGATAATTATTCGTGTTTACTTTTATGTCTATATTGCAACTAATCCCATTTTTGCAGATCCTTTCCATTTCTACCATGAAAGAATCGATTTGGGGATCTATCGGATCATAATTAACTAGAATTTCTTTAGCTCCTTCTACTTGAGTTTCCAATGGCTCTAAGGGATTAAATTCTGTTTGCTGTTCAGGACGAATAATTTTGATGCACATATTATTGAACCTTTACGCCCGTTAATCCTGAACTAAGAGCTTTTTCAGATACTGCGCCACTTAGCGCTGGAACATATTCTTTGGGAACATTTAAGGAGCTTATGATTAAATCGCTACCAGTTTTGGAACCATTTACGGAAGCAACTTTAATATTTTGTTTAGTAATATAGAATTCAATTTGATTTCCATTCTGAACAGAATAAATGTCATGTCCAGACTTACGAAGATCATCAGAAAGAAAATGTGAATGGCTCTCAGCGGTTGCTTTAATTCCTTCGCTTTTCATAATCATAGGCTGGAACTGTGGATAGCGTTGTTCAATAGTGTAGGATAAAATAGCTTGATGGGAAGCTGCTCCTAAAACGGTATCTCTTCCCGTATGATCTGTTGTGGTAGCCAAGTTAAGACCTCCACGAGTACGAACTAAGTTGACAGCTTTGCCATTCATCATTCCAAATGGCTCAATTGATGCGATATCGTTTTCATTAATTTGCATACTATTCTACCAATGCTTTCTTTATTTCTTTTCTAACAGATTGTCTTTCTGATTTCTTAGTCTTCTTTTTAACTGGCATACAAAGATAGCAATTACACCAATAGCCACCATTTATCATATACGTTTTACGTTTAGCGTTTGATCCGTAAGGTTTCATATTATTCCTCAACGGCTTTTTTGAGGTCGCTATTATCATTTATGTATTTGTTCAAAGTTTCGCCATTCAATGCCAAGGCTTTAGCAAATTTTGAATGTAAGCGATGTTCTTTCTTAATCAATGTCTTTATTTCAGATTCAGTCTTTTTAACTTTTTCTGGCAATTTTTTACCTTTAGTTGCTTCATCCCATTCATGTACTCCGGACTCACCACCAAGAGCTTCTTTTCCAGAAGGAGTATGGGCCCATCTACGCTGAGCTTCTGAGACGTAGGGCTTCATTAATGGTTTTTCGCCCATAATGTTTTCAGATTTAGCCGTTACTTTTGAAGTAAAATCCCCATGATCCGGAACATGGGGCTCAGTAGTGTCGGCATCATGATGATACGTTTTTAAAACTTTTGGGCCCTTTTTAAGTTGAGCTTTACCAAAAGAGATCCCTGCTTCGTGCGCTGTTTTGGCACCACTTGCTTTAATTTTATCGTGGACCTCTTTAGGTATACTTATATGCGGGGCATATTCGTATGGCTGTGGATCCCCCATATGAGAGAACTTTCCATTATGCTCTTTGAGCTTGTCGGCAGAGTTACCCTTTAATTTTAGCACATAAACGGTTGAACCGTTGCGATCCTTAAGTTCCCCAGGCTCTATCTGAGTGTTTTTAGCATCGGGAGGATTTAGGGGCAGATGTTGAGCCAATTCATGAACGGCATGTGGATGGTCGCGTTCAGTATTAAAAAACTTTATTGTCGAGTGGTAGCCAATACCATTGTCTTTCCTATGGGTCTCCCCATTTATCTGTACCGGATATCCAATCATCAACCCTTCGTTAGCGAGTTTGGCGTAGCCTTTGGGGTCCTCATTTTTTAATATCTGGTGTTTATAGCAAGTCATTTTTCGCCCACTTTGGAAAATGTAAACCCTTTGATCGTTTTAGCCCTTCCATTTATAACCGCAGTTACTTGAGACCTATGGCAGCCCATCGCGGTGGATACGGCTCTCACTGATTCGTAAATAGTGCCAGTTTCATTGCAAACAATTTTGACTTTTCTATAATTGTTAACTTCGCTTTTCATCTTTTTATATTCTGGATCTCTTTCCCTGATGATAGCCTTTTCTGACAAATGTTTTTTGCATTCTTGGGTGTGCCCGTCCCACTTTCTAGGATTTTTCTTCCTAGAAGTCAATATCCTTTCTCTTGTTTCTGGGCTCCACTTTTTTCTAGAGATTCCTTTTTGTGCATTCCCTATTTTGTTCTTATGCTCTTCAGACAACTTTCTTCCTATTCCAGATTCAGACATTTTCTTTCTAGACTCAATAGAAGGGATCTTGTTCAAACCACCACTATCCATATTGTATCCATTAGGAGAAGAAGTTCTTAGTAGTCTTATATAATAGCTTTCTCTACTATTCATCTGTTCAACAGAATCGCATTTAGCAAGAATTTTAATCTCAAAACTCTCTTTTCCATACTTTAATATAGCGTCTTTTATGGCAGATTTTTGACTTCTGTCCACTGAGGAGCAGCAATGCTGACGAAACCTCTTCACCATGGGCTGTATAGTTTGGCCTACGTATCTCTTGCCGTTAATTTTGTTAGTGATCAGATAAACTATCATAATCAAATTATACCATTTATATGTTACTTATGAGAAATTTAGTTGCGAAAGTAGCCTTTACCTTACCAGCTAACGTGTCTCTCTTTTTTGTTAGCTCTTCGATGTAAGGAAGGTACATGCGCGGCCCCGGTCCAGATGAGCTTTGACTAATTCCATCTCTAGATAAACTTTGGGAGTTGTTGAGGAACATGTTAGTAATAACTGAAAGCATGTTAATTGCAGCGGTCATTCCAATCAAGTCATTAATTACGACGGGATATTGACCTTCGATTTTGGATGTTCCGGTCTGATAGACAATTTGCCAAAAACCAGGAACGAATGTCAATTGAGAAAATACATTCAGGTATGGAATGCCACCGTAAGCTCCTACTCCACCACCAGTAGAAACAGAATAGGCTCCTAAGATGGGAACTACGTTTACGATACCCTTACTGAAATTACTGGGTTCTAACCAAGAGGAAGGGATTTTAAATACATTGTATCCATCAGAACTAACAATTTCGACGCTCTGGACAGCTAAGATGGGATTCTGTTCGGTTTTTAAATAAATGAAAGATTTGTATAGAGCAATATCAAATGGAACTTTGTCCGTGAATTGCTCCCTATTGATTGTAATTTTGCACATCATCTCCACTTCATTAGTGGCTAGGACGATCTGGTCTTTAATGTCTTCTGCACTATAGCTATCGCCATTAGGAAAAGCAAGAGGAATACCTTTTAGGTATCTGGATATTAAAAGTTGAGGTGTTAGAACTGGCTCGCAACGTTTAACCAATCCAGACGAACGAGTCATATGGACCGGATAACCAGCACTCCAGAATTGCTTATCTTTTACGAACTCTGGCTGTTTAGGTTCACCATTTAGTTGTCCAGGAGGAATAGTAGGATAAGGAGCGTATGGTGCGCTCTGTTCTTCAAATGGAGGTCCTGGATTTGGTGGCAATCTAAAATTTCCACCATTGTTCCCGTCACTCATTAGCAGCACCCCTGATTAGTAAACTCGACAGCTAACATATTAATAGTTGTCCAAGTATAAGTATTTACGCCTTGAGTTAGAGAAAATATCACGTTTCCGCTAGAAGGACCTAACCCAACATTAGTATATCCTGGAAAGCTGAAAGACCAAACGGAAGCGTCATTGGGATCTGGAGTAGCCGTAAAAGTCAAAGTATGGCCGGCATTCAAGCTTGGGAAGGTTACCGTCATGCTGAAGGGTTGGTTAGACGTTCCAACACCGGCTAAAAATCTTTGTGGTGCCGTTTGGATAGCCGCATTGAAGAAGCCGCCATTTAGAGGGAAGAATGAAGCAGGAGATGCAGTATTTTGATTATCAAGGTCAAATAGTTGAAAATACAGAGTTTGTGGGTCTGTAGCCCTGATAGTCCACTGACTTGCGGTCTGGAAGTCATTGATAGTTGAAAAATTGATTATAGGCACAGATGTTAATCGCATATTAGTTCCTTAAAAAATCGTCTATTTTACTGAGTTGTGCTTTTTTATTATGATTCCAATCCTTTTCTTTAATATGCAGAATTCGAATCCCTCTTGAAGCAAACCAATCATCTTTAAGCTTATGATAATTTAAAAGATCTTTTTCTGGCCACTTAGGTCTAGACTCCTTAAGACCCTCAAAAGAGTGCCAATAAGTGCCATCAAATTCGATACCCTTATTTATAGAAGGAATAAAAATATCCAGCTCTAAACCCCAAAAAGAAAAGTTTTTATCGTCATTTTTAAACATTTTCTTTTGTGCATCTGAAAAGATTTTTGATATATGGGTCATTATTTCTATTTCGGGAACACTTTGTGCTGACCAAGCAGGCATATGCTTGGTGGCTTCTTGGTATATACCTAATTTTCTAGACGCATTATAAGCACTGGGAGAATTGTTTTCCCATTCACTTTTAGTTTTATATCGAGAAGAGTCAGCCAAAATAGATTCTCGACACCAAATAACGTCAGAACGACTCCTGGGCAGCATATTTATTTTTATTTTTTCAATAATTCCCATTTTCCAAGCAGCTTGATATGCCGAAGAAGAATTTGCTATCCAATCCTTCATTTTTTTATATTTAGCCGCGTCTATCACAATTTCAGATTCTGTCCATACGGTCTTTCTTTTTCGGCCCATATTTACAGAAATTTCTTTTAACCATCCATTTCTACTAGCTACAACGTAGCAAGAACGAGAGTTTTTACTCCATTCAGATATGGATGGATATTTAGAGGCATCTAATAGCACAACCTCTTTTGATAAAACCTTTCTCATTCCATTTTTCCTTTAAATTTCATATATATAGAATACGATCGGTTTTGAAAATAGTCAAGTGAATTGTTCTTAAGTATAAGATTGGCAAAATGACTTGAAAATTGAAAAAAGTAGGGTATATTTATATGAGAGGTATACAATATATATGTCAGAAAATGAAGATAAGGCTGCCGGACTTCGTTATAATACAGATAAGGTCAAACTAGACCTGCTTTCGCCGATAGCGCTAATTGGGACAGCAGACGTGCTAACCTTTGGAGCCAAAAAATACGATGACCATAATTGGCGTAAAGGTATGAAATGGAGTGTTTGTATCGGAAGCCTTCTCCGCCATTTAATTAAATTTATGGCTGGAGAAGACCTAGACCCAGAATCTGGACTTCCACATATCGATCATGTTGCTTGCAATGCCATGTTTCTTCAAGAATATTTTAGGGTTCAGAAGAAATATGATGATCGATTTAAACCAAAAATTGAAGAAAGACAATAAAAAGCCCCCGTAAGGCATTACCCTACGGAGGCTTCTAATTCTAGATATCTATACTAATTAAGTATAAAGCTGACCCTGAAGGTTTTCAACGATCGCATTCTTACGTGGGCCTTCAACCGCTAGGGTCGTCCAACGATAGTAAGCGTTGTTGATGCTAAGCTGAGAGATACCGAGCTGGAGTTTCTTAAACCCAGAAAGTTCGCCCAAATGCATCGTATCTTTTTGGATCAAAAATCCCGTTAAAGCTCCAGGACTTAGGTTGCCAAGGTCGGTAAACGTTGAACCAGCAGGACCGGCCGCAATGTTACCGATGAAGAGTACGCCCGGAGCAACGCTCGCAGCCACACCAGCCGCCGTACGATACACCCTGTAATAAAGGGCGCCAGCAACTGCACCGATCGTAAGCGTAACCTTGTTACCAGCGAGAGCTGGGGTAACAGTTGAGTACGCAGAGAGCGGGCCTTCGCCGTAGCTATTCACCGCAGCGACAGCGTACGTATACGCCGCAGCTTGGAGAAGTGAGCCAGCAGCGCCACCATCAGCAGAAGCAAGGGTTGGTTGCGCAGGAGCGCCAACGATTGACTGATTGATTGGGTTGATCTGCTTACGAAGATACTGTGACATCTCCATCGTGATCGCGCCACTTGAAGTCCACTGAGTGCGAAGGTGTGAACCAGTCGCTTCTTGTGGGCTACCAGCTAGAACGATACGTTCCTTGGCCTGGCTGATCTTGTTATAAGCAGATAGTGAGGACGGGTCGAGCATTAGCTTGTCCGCGCGACCCATGTTGAGGGCAGAACGAACCGCAATGTCTTCGATAAGTGACTGCGTAAGAGCAGCGCCACCAGCTGAGAACACTACCGTCGCGCTTGAACCGTAAGACGCGAACATTAGGTCCTGGCCATTGCGTTCATAATCTGAAGCACGAACCTGAAGGTCCACACCACGCATGTTGGCAAGAGCAGGAACTAGCGCTGGGTTACCGTCAAATACGCCGTTGTTTGAGAAATCAGAGTTACCCGCGAATAGGTCGAACTCGATGTCCTGAGCAAGATTAAGAGCCGCATCCTGAGCCTGGCGCTCTTCAGCAGTAACCTTGTCGAAGGTCTCAACCGCGTTGGCAACTAGCGTATGTTCGCGAGTATCAACGTAGTACGCCATTGGCACAACGAGACGGGCAGCTTGGCCAGTTTTCTTCGCGCCGAGCATACCTTCATAAGCCGCTGAGCCGCCGAAACGACCAACTGATAGCTTACGGTTATACTGATAGAGGTTACTCTTGGTAGGGCGTGAATCAAGCATCTTCTGGAGCTTGATCGTCTCTTCAGCAGCGGTAACGTTAACCATAACCGGGGCAAGATCCTCGATCTGATAAGCGGCACCTTGTACCAACGTGCTTGGGGCCGCATTATAACTGCCGGCTTCAAGCGCTTTCATAATTGACTGTAGTTGTTCTAACATTTTCTATCTCCTTGTTTTCTAAATTTGTCGATTGCTTATGAAAGCAAGTGACGTACGCTTTCTAAGTTTTTACTGAAATAGTAAGAATTAATGGCATTCCTGTCCGCTTGAGAAGTGTTTCGATCTTTAGACTTGGCTAGAAGTTTTGAATCGATTTCACTCTTGGAAAGGGCTTTCTCTTTTTGAACATCTTCGGTTTTAGCGATAATATCCAAAGAAGTGATTGCTTTCCCAGCAGGTGCCGCTTTCTCAACGAACTTCGTCAAGAAACTTTGCATCGCCGTTTCCAAGGCTTTCTTCTCTTCCGCACTCTTCGCCTTAACGGCTTCAAGTTCAGATTTTAGTAGACTTACTTCCATAGAAGGTTCGGACTTTTCTAGAGCCTGAGTATCGCTTGATTTAGGCGTCTTGGCTTTAGCAGCTTCACCGTCTTTTGGACCGCCGTTTGGACGATAGCCTTCAGCATCTTTAGCGGCATCTTCCATTTCGGACTTGTTCATACCATCTTCGCATTTCGCTAGACCCATGCTATCCATACATTTACGGATAGTGTCATGGTGAGCTTTTAGTTCAGGCTTAGACATTGAGGAATACATGGAATGCATATGTTCCATATCTTCGTCGTCGTAACCATGATCCATCGCTTCACCGTGTGGATCTTCAGAAGGCTTGGCATTTTCTTTGGAATCAGCAGCTTCACGACCTTCTTTGGATTCCATTGGTTGCCCTTTGGGTTCCTTAGACATGTCTTGTTGATGCTGATCTTTTACGCCTTTGTCTTCTTTTGATTCAGATTCCATTGGCTTTTTAGCTTCGCCTTCAGATTCTGAAGTGGCTTTCTTCTCATCTTTTTCTTTAGATTCATCCTTTTTTGGAGGAAAATCTTCGGATTTTGCTAGCTTAAAACCCTCTTCAGCCTTGGCGAGTTCCTTTTGGAACTCCTTCCCGACTTCTGCGATAAGGTTATTAAGCTGTTCGTGGTTATACATAATCGTGATCTCCTAAATATTTGATTACGATTAGGTGTTCCCTTTGAAGCCCCAGTCAATGTCCTTAAGAGTCTGAACTGGTGACGCGGCGTTAACAGCGGTTTCAGTTACAGCGGTACCATTGGCAATCGCATACTGCTGAACAACCGTGCCAGTACGAGCAATTTCGAACAAGCAAGTTGAATAATCAGCCGTGCTTGGGATTGGAGCGCCGCCTGACGTTAGCTCATAAGCAATCTGAGCAACGGTTGGCGTGAAAGGAAGAGTCTGATTACCGAAAATATCGGTAGGTGAGCCAGCTCCGCCGTATTCGAAAAGGTTAGTTAGGCGAATCCAAACAACTGGGCTGCCTTCAGTTTCCGTGCCGGCATGAGAAACGACGAGAATGGGATAGCCGAATTCGTCCTGCGTCTGGCGAACGAAATTGAGGGCGCTGCCGCCAGTCTGGTTGTCGAGACGAAGATTTAAACGGTCTGCGAGGTCGCGGGCTACGCCAACGGCATGATCGACACTGTATAACATATTGATTCTCCTTGAAAATTTGTCTTTTTGTACGTACAAGCCAGTTCTAAACAGTAGAAAGTGGCTAACCAATTGGTTTCATAGATGAGATTAGGTAATGTACAAAAAATATGAATAAAATTAATAAGTTAATAATGAGGATGTGTCTGGATTTCACACGCCCTGGAATTTACAAATTCTTATCTATTCAGAAAATATTAGAAAAGGAAACAAATTCGATTTCACCTATGATAACAACTCTTGGCGATCTGAATAGCCAATCTTAATATATTGAGGTGTCTTAATGTCAACTTTTATCGACGGTATCGGTCAATGTCAAGTAGTAGACAAAAGTGGTGAGCTACTTGATCTAAAAGGTCATGATATCACTTCTTTACCTAAAACTGGAACCTTTACATGGGAACATCAAGCAAATAGTCCGGCTACACTTGTTGGTAAAATACTTAAAGCTAAAAAAATCTTTTGTAGAGATGATTGCGAAAACGGAAGAGAGCTTTACTATTGGAATAAGTGTAAATCCCCATACCTATACGTAATGGGTGAACTTTTAGATGACTACACAGCATCTGCTCGCGAATGTGCCGGACAAATGAGATATAGTAAGGACCATCCAGACAAACAACCCCTTCTTGGATTTTCAATTGAGGGTTCAGAGTTGCCGGGAACTCGAAAAGGAATGGTTATAACTCGTTCTATTGCTCGTAAGGTTACCTTGACACAATCACCCTGTAATTCTGCGTGTATTGCTGAAATATTTGAGGCTCCAGAACAAAAATCTCAAATCAAAGATGATTTCGATTCTATTTTTAAATCTAAAGAAGAAGCGTCGAATTTATTCAAGTCGGGAGAAGGCGAAAAGATTTACGAAACCTTCCTAGCCAAGAAAGAACTTGAAGCTGCAAGACCACCATCAAAAGGCGGTAAGGCTCCAAAATCTCCAGAAGCTGAATATGAAGGTCAAGGAATTCATGCGGGAAGAAATAAATCTGGAAAACCAGTTTTTTCTCACGGTTCTTCATCGTCATATAAATTTAATCCCGCCGAACACCAACATCATGGTGAACACCACAAAAGTCCCAAAGTACATTCACAAAATCCAAAACTTGGTGTGAATAAAGAATCTCGCAGAGAAATGCACAGTAATGCGGTTGCAAGTAGCGGGCGCGTAGAGAATAGAGCGGCTCTTTCATTAGAAAATAAAGACAAAATTGCACAAGAACAAGGGAAACAAGTATCACATATGGCCAAATCTGAGCCAAAAAGTGGACTTCCTTCTGGATGGAAAAGTAGCGTAACTCAACATCCTAAACTTGGTAGCATAGTTTCTATGTCACATCCGGAACATGGAATCGTAAGCGTTCATAAACCAGCTGGAAGCAATAATTTTGAAGTTAGTCATGCGGGTAAAAATGCAGGTTTGATGGGTAAGAAAGGTGTTTTCGATAATCATAAAGACGCCATCTTACATGCTCAAAAATATACACATGCCTTACATCAAGGTAAAGTACTCGGTAGAAATATCGTAAATACTTCTTCTGGGCCAAATTTGGGGAAATCGTTGGAAGCTGGCAATACAAATGCTGCACCCTCCACTCTAACTAATGGTGCGGCGTATCAAGTAGAAAATATGGGCTCTAAAACAGCTACTACTGGCGCTGAAGACCATAAATTTAATGGCACCAAGAAAAAAGACTGGAATAAACGCGCCAAAGAAGAGTATGAAAAATGGCCTCATAAGGAAAAGTTTGAAAAGTTCATGCAAGCTCGCATGCCTCATCTTGCTATGGGCGAAATCAAAGCCCTAGGACGTGCTTTGGCTTTGAAGAAGAGTATTGATTTTGAAAAGTCTCTAGAAGCATTGGTTATTAAAAAGTAATATTGCGGGGTAGTGGAGTAGTCCCACGAAAGGTTCATACCCTTTAGACCTTGGTGCAAATCCAAGCCCCGCTTCCAATTCTTGACAACCTGTTTCTTAATATTATATTTTCCTTAAAGGAGATACCTATTATGAAACACGGACTTTTGACTTCTGTTCCATCTCTATTTGACGACTTCAACCAATTTTTTCCTACTGCATCGTTTGATAATTATTCCATGGATGAAGACACTACTTCCTATAATTTATCTATAGACATGCCGGGTATTAAAAAGGAAGATTTGAAGATTGAAGTAAAAGATCGTACCATTCTAATCAAAGCTGAATCGAGCGGGAAAAAGATTAGGAAGTATCATAGATCATTTAGTATGCCCAATACTGTCGATATCGAACAAGTTGAGGCAGATCTCAGTAATGGTATTTTGACTCTTAAGATGCCTAAGCTCGCTGAAAAGTCTCGATTGATTCAGATTAAATAGTTATTGACTTAAATCCTTATCCGTGAGACTCTAGAGAAGTAATGGCGGTGTGGAAAGCTGTGGATAGAAAACTCGCAAGAGAAGAAACTTCATAAGGACGATGCCCTATGGGTAGGCCTTACCACTGGAGACACGCGCAACTCGTAAGATGCGGAAAAACCAATCTTCTAGTTTTTGATTGGTTTGCTGAGTACGATTGGAAGGGGAGATGCTAGATCCATCCCTAGTCGGAGTAGCGACCGACCCATTACAGTTTTATACAGAACGTGGCCCTCTAATTTAGCAGAGCAAACCTGCGAGCCTCGGCAGGTGTCTGACCGCATCTGACCATGATTGGGTATAGGTTTTCAGACGAAACCTCCATGCGGGGTCGGAGAGAGGCATTTTTATGGGGAGTAGCTCAGTTGGTAGAGCGCTAGGCTGTTAACCGAATGGTCGCTGGTTCGAGCCCAGCCTTCCCAGCCATTTTTATATCCTATGATATATAGATTGTGTGCTGCTGCGAGCGTAAACAGGCGAAACAGTGTTTCCGGTCGTAATGTGCGCAATGTTGAACGGACTACTTTACCGGAAAGTAAGGAATAGCAGAATTGAGCTGCGTGGGCAATCCCCAAGTCCTAGTAAAACTTAGTGGCAGCACACTTTTTAGTTTATAGCAGGTGTTATCGGCGACGAAAGCCACCCGACCTAGTAGGTTGTACAGCCGAACGGATAGTTCTGAAGCTCTACCGGGCACGGTACAGGATAATCCTTCAGGAGCCCGCTATAATTTAAGGATTAAAGTATCTATAGGTTATAACCGGAGCACAGTCATTGTGGACCCAATTACCTCCTGGCATTTTTTCCATCCTAATCTGCCATTCTTCCAATTTTGGTTCTAATTTTTCTCTAACAACATCACAATTCAATCCTTCAGCATCATAATCGGTAGCAAGCCCTATTTTGTGAGCCGAATTTTTAGCACCTTTAACCAAAGCGTTATAGTCCTTACCATTAAACTCAGATTCGGGATTGTTTAAAACAGGCCTAATCCAGCAATGAATACGAAGGGGTACATTTAAGAAATCTCTGATAAGGTCCATCTTGGCAGCCTGCTTTAAAATATTCTGTTTTTCCTCTTCAGAAGGAATATGCATTACACTCCAGGAAGGAAGCCAACAGGCTTCCTTTACAGTAAAATGTTTACTTATAGCATAAGATCCATTTGTCCAATCTATCGCAGATGCAGGAACCATACCAATATCGGCACTGCGCTCGTCTGGTTTTGATTCAGGTTGAGAATTGATAGGAACGCTAATAGAAACAGCTATTTCTTTTTTGGCAAACCAAGAAAAAGCCAATTCTAACAATTGATCTAATAGAGTTTTGTTGTCCATAAAAAATCCTTTACTTTTGTATAAATATACTGTAAGATTGTAACTATATGCGATTACGTATAGAATTTGGAAGTTTGGATACCAAGGAAGTAACTTGGAGTAAATCTATTAATGACTTCCCCAATATTATTAAGTTTTTAGGTCGTAACTACGAATGGGTTACTTATGATGCAGACCCTACTGGTAAAGTAGATATGATCTTACAGTTTTCTGAACTACAATCATATGATCCGAATTTCAATGTTTATTGCCCAATCTGGACGGATATGTTTAAAGAAGACCATAGTGCCTGTGATTGTGGTGCAAAATTTTCTAGCTTTCCTTGGGATCATATGAGATTCTGTCCTAAACACAAACGATGGGGAGACGTATGAGTAATTATTGGGAAGATTCAAAAAAACAACCCGATCTTAAGACTTGGCTAGAATTTTATCATGGCTGTCTTATTTGTGCTTGTGATCATGGATGTAATCAATGGGTGGCAGAAAACGCTGGGAAGGCCTATATACTTATTGAATCCTTGCAGAAAGGCCAATCACTTGGATTTTGTGATGGAGTAGTCCAAACAGATGTTGCGGATATTAATAACGATATTTTCCAAGCCATGTGGGAAGACATGAAAAAGAGGTCTAAAAAAAGTGACCCCTGAAGAACGTCTAGAATATCTAGATAAAGTCTATAATCGTCTTTTAGAACATCGGTATAGATACGAAATTCTGCATGACCCTATTTTAGGAGATTCAGAATACGATTGGATGGAAAAATATTATAATAAGATGGCCGAAGAGGCAGGCGCTAAAATTATGAAGATGGTCGGATATGACCTTAAAGATCCATTAGCTATTGCAGCCAAAGAACGCGTTGATTCGGGTATAGATAGTTACTCTCTTTGGGAAAAAGAGATGCAACCAGTTTGGGACCGTATCGGCAAGCCTAGTAAAGAAGCTAGGAGAGAGGCTAAAGAAAAGTGAGGATTGTTTTTGATACTTGTAGATGGAGATCTCATAAACCAAACGGATGTAGTCATGGACCTCAAGTTTGGCCATGGTGGAAATTATTTGGTTTTCTTATCTGTAAAATAGATATAAAACGGCCATCTTCTGGTTGGCGTCTTTGGATTTACCTTCGTAAATGGAAGGCTCATCATTTTGATTTTATTATTGACAGGCGCGGAACTTATGGTAAAAAATAATGTGGAATAAAATCAAAAACCTATTTATTTGGCTTTGGGGTCCTCGTAAAACTATTCAACAAAGTTTGCAGGAAGTAGCAGATAACATGAACGAAATTAGTTACAACAATACTCCAAATATACAGGGTCAGAAACTTGAAGTAGAACATGGTGTATCATTCAAACTCATTAAAGGTGGCAAAAATGAGACTTAAGAATTTTAAAGGTTTTCATCCAGTACGAGAATTTCAATATCATTTATTTAATTTTAAACGAAAATTGTTCGGAGAATACTATTGGGTAGGACCTGAAACTGAAATTGGAGTTTGTGATGACTGTGCATCAAAAAATAAAGTGGGATATGAAAA
Organism: Deltaproteobacteria bacterium; assembly: GCA_003136475.1. Classification (GTDB taxonomy): domain Bacteria; phylum Bdellovibrionota_B; class Oligoflexia; order Oligoflexales; family Bog-1112; genus BOG-1112. Next base: position 20,695 of record PLEQ01000059.1, on the reverse strand, counting down.
ACAACTCAAAGTACCAGTACGTCGTTTAATTGAAGAAGATAACCTATATCTATGTAAATCTCATTGGGAACAAATTCGAAACAATCCAGATCCGGAGATTAGGATGAACGTTCCCCCTTTCATTAGGGTGGCAAAAAAATGATTGAAGCTAAAACCACCATAATAATCTTAAGTATATGAGATCATGCTCTAAATGTAATAAAAATAAGCCAGACACAGACTATCAATTCCGAAAAGGTCGTCCCTCTGGACAATGCAGGGCGTGCAAGACATTATCGGAAAAGAATAGAAGGGCTACGATAGGCATTAAGCCTAGAGATCTATCCAAGATTGTTGACAATAACAAACTTTGTATGGAATGTAAGATTTTTAAAGATTTTGGGGGATTTACTCCGTGTAAAAGAGGTTTAGGGGGATTAGCAACATATTGTAGGTCGTGTATCAGTACTAAGTACAACGATCCGGAAAAGGCTAAAAAGGCAACTCAAAAATATAGGGACAAAAATCGACTAAGATGGAGAACATCTCATCGCATAAATCAGAGAGATAGAAAAAGAATCATAAAAACTGTCTCTGATAAAACAGTAACTGATAGTTTTTTAGAATCTCTTTATTCTACATCAGTATGTTATTACTGCAATCTGATAACCTCTTTTGAGAAAAGAACCGCTGATCATAGAATTTCCTTAAATAAAGGAGGTCTCCATTCTAGTTCTAACCTAGTTATGGCTTGTGTTAAGTGTAATTCATCAAAAAGAGATATGACAGAATTAAAATTTAGGGAGAAATTAAATGCAAACAAAGGCTGAGATTATCTGCGATTCTTTGGCGCCTTCTGGTATACGCTTAACTACATTCGTAGTAACTTTTCCTAGATTCATTTTACCAGAATTCAACACTCACAGAGTATTTTCTAGGAATGCTTCTTCAAGTAGGGCGATACCCGTTTCTAAACATATAGAAATGGTCAAAAATACTCCATTTATTCCAATCTCCTTTAACAAAAATTCTAAGGGCATGCAAGGTGGCGAAGCTTTAAGTGCAGAAGACCAACAAAAGGCAGAGGCTGTTTGGTTAAAAGCCAGAGATGCTGCTGTCAAACAGGCGGAAATAATGGTAGCCTTAGGTATAGCAAAACAATATGCCAATAGAATTCTAGAACCGTATTCGTGGACAAAAGTTATTGTAACTTCGACTGATTGGGACAATTTTTTTGGACTCCGTATTCATGGAGATGCCCAACCTGAAATCCATGCTTTAGCTGCAAAAATGTATGACGCTTATTATTCTACTAACCCTACAAAACTAGAATCGGGCCAATGGCATCTTCCATTCATTACTGAAATGGATGGTATTGAAAATCCGTTCGAACCTATGGATTTTTTTATTAAGCGGTCTGTTGCCAGATGTGCTAGGGCATCCTATCTTAATCATGATGGAACTAAAAGCACTCCTGAACAAGATCTACAACTATACGATCGGTTACTTGCTGGCAATCCTATACATGCCAGTCCAGCCGAACACCAAGCTATGGCTATTGGGGATGCCACTGCTCGTTCTGGCAATTTTCATGGTTGGATCCAGTATCGGAAAACTCTTACGAATGAAAACATAACTAATTATGGAAGATAAAGATTTTCAAAATAAGATATCGGTTACTATTTGTTTCGGGTTTAAATCAAAAATAGCTCAAGAGTTCAAAGTGGCAGAATCAACAGTTGAAAGATGGACTCGTGGGATTGCACGTCCAATGTCAAATCTGAAGAAAAAGATTTTAGAGTTTATTGACTTTCTTGTCGAAAACAATATTTCTTATTAATCTTCTCGCTGAGAACGATATTCATCCCAGTCCAGAGAAATAAAGGATACAAATCCGCCTTTAAAACCCCACCCTTTAGGTAGATGACTTAGACTACATCTACAATTTGGATGTTCTCCGCAAGCAGAAGGACGATCTTCTCCTCTTTTATGCCATCCCATAGAAAGCTCTGAAAGCCTATAAACTTTTGGCGTAATGCCATCACTTAGCATATGTAAGCGCTTACATTCATTACATAGTAGACCGTCTCGTACTACTATAAAAAATACTGTAGGATCATCAATGCCTTGAATTTGCGCCTGACCTATGATATCGGTCATGTGACCTATATTTCGAGTCTTAGTGGTTTCGGCTTCAGCAATCGTCTTAAGATGGGATTGAGCCTTATCCATTTCTGTGGAAATAACTTCCGTGATTTGTGCGGAGCTTACACGACCATTTTGAAGCTTAGCTTCTTTGACCAAAGCATCTACAGCCTCTGCAATATTAGATCCAGTCTTATTTTTGAGACTTTCTATGTATCCATAAGATGAATTTAAAATACTTTTCAGTACATCTCTCTGGATATGATTGGGCTCTTTACCTCCCAATGCCTGTATAAAGATATGTGCCAAGCTCATTTCTGGAGACGAGCCAAAAAAGGGTGATTTATTGCGCAGCTTAGGTATATTGCCTAAAAGTTTATAGGCTAAGGCATCAAACATTCTATGTACGGCGATCTCAATAGCCTCTTTGCCGCTAGAGGACACGCCATACATATATTAACCTTTGAGGATCTGTTCAAAATCCAAAGTCTTGGTAATAGATTCAGTAGCTTTCTTTTCTTCTTCTTCAAAGCTCTTCATCAAATCGTCAACAATCTTTTCCTGATCATTGAGAGCTTTTTTACCATGATCACTGAGGTTATTAGTAGCTGTCTTGCTTAATGTAAAGGGAGGCTTTACAGATTTACCGATAGCTTTAATAGCTTCTTCTGACTTTCGAAGCTCATATTTTTGTTTCATATTCGATTTGATAGCCTTAATTTCATTCAAAGATTTCTTAAGACCTTCTTGTTCAATAGATCCTGGTTTAGCCTGTCCAAGCATACCTTCTAGTGTACCAATATGCTGGTCGAGTTCTGAACCATCTTGTCCGAACTGTCCGGAATCTCCGGATAGTTGCCCATCTTGGCCCATAGCGGCTTGTTGTTCCGCAGCGGCTTGATCTTGCTGTACCTGTTGTAGTTGAGCGCCCTGTGCTCCTGCTTCATATCCTAGGCGAAAGGCAACATCTACAGCATCGTGAAATTTGAGCTTCAAATCTTGATATTTTAATTTCCAGTCTTGATTACGCATTATTCTTCGTCCTCATCTTCACATAACATATCTTCAAGTTCCATATGTAGCATATCCATAGCCATAGGTCTAGGAGCAAACATGGCAGCTACTGCATTTGGAGCGACTTGAGCCATAAGCTGCAATTGTTGCAAGCTAAAAGGATCTCGTTTAAACCTGAGCATAGGGTCTACGAATGCTGCAGGACTATTATAGAATCTTCCTTTAGCTTGTCCTACATCTAGATACTTATCTATAAGTAATTGAATTCTCTCATTGAACGGAAATTCACCACCCATGCCAATACCGATTGGATCTTTGTCTACCTGATGTAAAACTTGATCGTAATTTAGGCTGGTAGGCATTTCCTGCTGTAGACGGGTAGCTTCTTGTTCTTTGCTTTCGGCATCTAATCCCGCAAATTTTAGGACCACGATCTTAGATAGGATTGGATCGATGATTGGAATTAGTCGTTGATTGAAAAAAGTCTCAAAATGTTGTAATAATGGAACCAATCCGGAATCACGAGCCGCTTCAAGTTTGAATTCATTATTAGATTCGCTCAGAGTCTGGCTATTACTACCTTTACTTAAATGACCATATCCTGGAAGTTCATCTGGCGACATTTGGAATGTAGCCAAAATATTACGAGCGATTTGATCGTAAATGAATTCGAAGGAATCATCGGCTTTATCATTAGCGAATGATAGCCAATCAATACTTTCCGTGGGCGAAATGCCCATGAGAGGAGTTCTGAATGAATTTTGAACACCATTGATAGAAGCCTGAAATTCCTGTCTAAATTTTTCTAGAGTCGGAGAGTCAACATCATCAGATTTAATGACTAGAGCACCACGAGTCGCGCGGCCATTCTGGAAATATAGACGTTTCCAGGTATCAATTGAAATGTGGGTCGTGATGGATGAAATTGCCGTTTCAATTGGAGAAAGGGGATATCCATTCTTTTCTACGTCAGTAGTAGGGAAGAAATCATGCATCAAAAGTTCGTAATGGGTAAAATATTGCTTAGCAATACCTTCTACTTGTTGACACCATGCATATTTATCTTCACGAAGCTTATCGTAATCGATCTTGATCTTATCGCCAGTGATACGTTCAAGTTCTTTAATGGCTAAGATACGAGTATTTACGCCAGCTTGCTCACCATTGCGAACCGTCTTATAAATGGTCCCCGAATCGATTGGCCTAAAACGATTGAATGGGAAATTCCCATTTTGATCTGGATCGGTTTCACGATCATAAATGATTTCAGTACCCATCCAGCCGAATGTCAAAGCGTTCTGCACGGAAATGCTGAGGTATTGGCTTAAAGTCATTTTCTGTTGGTTTTCTAAGCCTTCAGTGTGACCGCAATTGAGTAGGATGGTCTCAAGACGTTTGATGCGTTCTACAACCTTTTCGTATTGTTGGGTATTTAGAATTTTGAAGAAATCAGGCCTAATGCTGATCTCCATACCTTTATCAAAACGATCAGCACGTTTCTTACCAAATTGGCTGACTTGACCACCACGAGTTCTTAAGATCGCAGCAACTAGATGGTCTTGAGTTCTTACTAGTTTTAGTACATTGTCTGGAATTTCATTTCGTTTAGCCTTAACAACGCCAGCATAGGCATCATTATAGTTTGGGCTTTCCATGAAAGTAAGAGCTGGAGCGCGTTCAGTCGCCTTACCAGTAGCGTCATTGAGAGCTTTTTGAAGAGGGAATAGGTCAGGCCTATTCTTCTTAAGTTCTTCAATAGTACCGAGCATAGGAGCTTCAGAGATGTTAAAGGTCATCTCCCTTTTGATGGCTGATTTTGGTTTATCGTCGTTAGTCATTTATTAGCCCATCGAAGCAAGGAATACATTCGCCGTAGTAGTACTCATATTTGTAACGGTCAGGGAGTAACATGGACCAGCCATGAAATAAACAGCTGGCTGAGTTAAACCATTAACCTCAAAAGGATTCAGAACCATGGACGATCCATTATTATATATCACGGAAACTTGCTGATCGCTTTCGAAGTAAATGAATGACGCTGGAGCATAAAAACTAATAGCTGATGTCCCAGTAGTTGTAGCCGCTTGTGACATAACTAGTGGAGTAGCTTCAGTAAATGATGAAAAAGTAACGGTGGCATCACCAGTTCCGCTAACACGGGTTAATGTACCAGAACCAGTTGGATTGCCTCCTGCACTGGTACAAACTAACGTCGTTCCGGCTGCAATCGTACTAGAAACTGTAAAATTTTGACCATTATTGCTATATACGGCTCCAGCAGTAGCATTGGCTGAGCTTACAGTAAAAGTATATTGGGAAGTACCAATAGAATCTACGATAGTGCCAACAGGAATGCCTCCGCCAATGATTAAGTTCCCAATAGCTATGCCCGTGATGGATCCTATCACCGTCATTGTGGTAGTACTATTTAAGCTATTAGTTCCAGAATTTGTAGGAGTGGAAAATGGGTAAGGAACAATATTTGGAGTAGTTATTGAGGGAAGTATTTGAATTTGTTGATCATTTTCAATATTGAACGGGACTCCATTTATCTGGCGCGACCATTTAAAATTATTCAAAGACGGCGTAGTAGTTGGCACTAAATCGCTGTAACTATTGAGGAAAAATAAAAAATTGCTTGTTAGCATGGCATAGACCTCTAGGTATAAGATTGGCGGAAGTTCAAAAATTAAAATGGAACCCGCCCCTTTTTCCAGTTCCACCTGATTTATTTGCAGTTTCGCCCAACGCTTTGTTCAATTCCTTTTTCATCAATTCATGTTGTTCTGGAGTATGTTTCTGTTCAGGGGGTATATTTGCAGCAATAGAAGGATCCATAGCAGTAATATTGGGCCTTTGTGGTCCACTTAATGGGAACATATTTTGTGCAAGATATCTAAGAGAGTCGCATATGTCGGCAATACCAGCATCATCATCTGGCTTATCAGTAACCTGTCCCTGTCCATCTAAAACAAAGCGATGTTTCATTATAGCAGTACGTACTTTTTTAGTATTTTCGGTTTCGAGTACTTTTAAAAGTCTTTGACCGGTAGCCGTCATTATTTTACTGCGAACAGAACCAATGCCACCCTGAACGTCTTTAGTGAATTTTGGACATGGCATACCGTTTCTAACAAAGGCCTTAATGTAAGCGGGAGCTGAAGTATCACAATACCATTTTCTTACATTGTATTTTTCTTTAAAATTGATAGCTACGGGAACCAAATCCTGAATTTCTAGTTTAGGACTCGCAAAACAATCAAGGATCCAAACTTCATCGTTTGGAAGTCTAGCCATAGCCAAAATAACTGCATCATGGGTATGTCCCCAGTCAACGCCACATGATACCGGAATATCTAGTTGATTTAAGATGCTATAAATAGACTGTACTGTAATATTCGAAGGGGCGGTAGTTCCAATTAAGGTCTCGTATGCCTTCTTAATAGAAATTACGTTACCTATATCAACCTTGTCTAGGTACCTAGGATATACTAGACCCTCAGAACCTGGCTTCCAACATAGAAGTTCTGCTTCTGCGATCTCAACATCATTTTCTGCAAACTTTTGAATTACAGAAACGATTGGTTTATAGAAACCGCCTGTGGCTGTTTGTGGCTTTTGAGCTAGTCTAGTCCTGCATACTGGTAAGAGCTTGCATCCAATGCACCCACCGAATGCATTTGGTACCATGTCATATTTCTTTTTTTCAGCATCAGATAGCGCATTAAATTCTTCACCGGTAATTTTCACTAACGGAAGATTTTTGCCTACGAACATGTCCTGAGTGGGAAGTTCCGGTTTATGCCTTGAGGGTGGACAAGCTTCTGTAACATCTAGGATATTCCACGAAAGAATTTTGTAATTCATTTCGTCAGCTTTATCTATAGCTTCTTGCATGTTACCGAATGAATATTTACGAGTGCTTAGGTAGACCTTAATACCATGGAACCCTTTAGAGTACCCAGTGATGTTTTTGGCCTGTTTAATAGCAGCTGGATCAGCTAAATCAAGCTCATCTAAGAATAGGAAGTTGGCATGTAGAGAATTCATTCCCTTAGCCGTACAAATTACGATCTTAATAAAGGGATTTTTACCACTGGGAGTTCTATATTGAATAGTGCGCTTATTCTGAGTCATACTTTCCCAACCACTAGCCTCTAACAGTGGTGCGATTTTCATAATAAAATCGTTAATGTATCCGACAGCAACTGAGGACTGAGTTTCGGTAGCTGCACCATGGGCTACCGTTAATGAAAAATGTAGCATCACCAAAAGTTCTAGAATGGCTACTGAAACAGTCTTCATGCCTTCTCGACACGACATCAAAATAAATCCGGGCGTGACATCTCCAGAATTATTTTTGGCAGCTTCATACACCTGCCAGATAGCATCCAAAGGAGAAGAGGTGCTTCCAGGATCCGTAATTTCAAGAGGCAATTCTAGATCCAAGAAAGACCTGGCCCAGTCTTTAATTTCAGACGAAGAAACAAGCGGAGTAAATAACAACTCCGCCATTTCCTTTTTTTGATCGTCTGTTAGGGACTTAAAATCCATAACTATCCACCCGATCTGGCCCTATTCAAGGCTGGATTTTGATAGGCATCTGAATTTTGGCTTACTTTACGCCATTCTTCGTCTAGACTAGCTTCTTTACGTTCAAATTCAGCGTCTCGTGGATGAACTACTATACCACCTAAAGTTCCCAAGACGCCCGCGATTTCTACAGAATTGCGAAGAGCCTCACTAACTGCCTTGGTAGCATCGAATAGGCCCAACTCTTCGGGATCTCCGAAGAGTTGATTTTCAATATCGTAAATTTGATGGGAATTTTCTATCAATCGACTTAGAACAGCAGCTGCATCCGAATCATTGTATCCAGCATTCTCCAATAGACGATTAAAAACGCTGAGTAAAGAAGGCACTAACACCTCTTTAGCTGGATCCCCATCTTTCATTTCGGATTCGAGCTTTAGAGCCATATCAATTACAAGTCGGCCACCACCTGGTAAAACGCCATTGGTGATACTGCTTCTGATACTACACACCGCATCTTCAGCCCTATCAGCTCGTTCTTTGATATCAGCTGGATTAGATCCAATTATCGTTAGTTTTGCAATACCACTCGTAATTTTGGCGATACGTTCATCAAGCCATCCCGTCTCTGCTTTAGATTCAGCTCGCTTAAGCTGTTTTTTAAGTTCCTCGGCACGGAATTCAATATTTACTGGGTCTGGACTACCAGAAAGAGTACTCCTGAATCGAGTAGATTCGAAATTTTCCATTCCAGTTCCCAAATCATCAATAGTGGCTTCAGTAATTTGATTCTTTAGTCCGAATACCTTAGCACCAGTGAATGCTGCGAGATCCGTTAGCCAATGTGTTTGGGCATTCATGAATTGGGCCAAGGGTGCTTTAATGGGCAATACCCTAAGAGTTCCACTCTGTTCGAAATTGTAAGAAAGAGTTGAAATAACCGTTTCTGAAAATCCATTGGCCACTAGAACCAAACTCTTTAATTCTTTAGCTGCTTCTGGGTTTTCTTGGACCCTGGTTTCAATGGCATTAAGAAGAGGAGCTAACGATATCAAATCCTGAATTACGCCATCAAATAAAATAAATTTAGGATTTTCTAAATAGCATCGCTGATTAGCTTGATCATTGATAAAACTTTGGAAATAACGACCAGATGATTCTTCTAAACCAATAGGAAAGGGGTATCCTTCAATTCTTTCAACGTTATACCCGCTTTTACCAGACGCTTCACGAATAGTTACATGGGAAGCTTCTCCATACCCTACTTCTTCAAAACACTGGAGAACTGCCTTCGCCAAGGCTTTGTCTCCATTGGCTGATACAGTAGCAACATTTAGTAGTAAATTTTTAGATTCTTGAGTTACGGCAATACTCCTGTCACTGATGTATGGCAATAGATTATCTTCCATAACAGTACGAATACGACGAATAATTTTTTGTGGACTTTCTTTAGGATTATTTTCGCAATAACTAAAAATATTTTTGATTAGTTCATTAGCTAAAACCGCAGTAGTAGTAGTTCCGTCACCAGCTTCTGTAGCAGTCTTAAGGGAGGACGCTCTAGCAATCTCGATAATCGTATGCTTATAGCTGTTTTGGTGTGCCATGCTTAGAAAGACCGAAATACCGTCTTTGGTAATACGATCAGAGATATCTGTATGATCAGATTCCATGGCAATGAGTTTACCACCTGGACCCATTGTTGCACCAACAAGTTCAGATATGTCATTCATAGTTTCTAGAACTAAGGATTGAATTTTCTTTTTATCGGACAAATATTGTTTTGGGGCAGTTTTAGCTTTTCTGTACATTTTTCTTCCTTATATTATCCGCTATTTGAAATACTTTATTTACAAAAATTTCTAAATTCTTGTTAGTTTTCATAAAATTACATATTTTACAACAAGGTACACAGTTATATATCACATAACCAATAACGGGATCTATTCTATCTATTCCGTTAGCATAAAACTTACCTAAATCTAATTTTGTGGTATAGCCATGACTTTTATGTTCTGGCGGAGCATCACAATAGTAGCAATTTTGGGAACAAATATTAAAAAATTCCCCATCAGTAAGAGTAAATTCTATGCCATTTTTTCTAGCTCTTCTTTTGTATTTATTAATCCAAGAATTTTTATCCGATTCCCCATTAGGTTTAGCATTTTTGCGTGCCATCTCTTTTTGAAAACATCCGCAGCTTACAACTCCATGATTTATCAAAGAATGTCTAGATGTAGACGTTGTGTTCCCACAAGAACATTGACAAATCCAATAGGATCCTTTTTGGGCTCCTATCTTACTTTCATCTCTATTTAGAACTGTTAATTTTCCAAAGATATTTCCTATTAAATTTTCTACTCGTCTAGTCACAATTTCTTTTTTTCCACACCCACAGCTACGACTTTGGGCATGCATTAAGGATTTTTCCCTTATGCTTTTTTTAATTCCACAAGAACAAAGACAAATCCAATACTGATGTCCCTTTCTGGGCATATCTCGTTCTAGCACTACTAATTTACCAAATATCATGTTAGTAAGATCTACATTTGTTTTCATAGTACTAAGATTATAACAACCCTTCTCGAAATTTACAAATACTTAATTTTATTAAATTATTTCAATATATTTTAAATAATTATTTTAAATACTATATCATGAGATAAAATATGGGTTGACCGATGTACAAAACAAGAGTATGCTCGTAAAGTATGAGTATTTATCCAGTTCGTCTTTCAGAATGGTTCCCTCCTAGCGACGAGATGTATCCCTATGTTCTTATGGCATTAAGTCTCAGATGTTTGGCATGTGGAAAACATCCTAGATATTTGGGGGCCGTAGGCTCACACTCGCTTCCTTGGGGTTACGGTGAAGTTTTTTGCAGTTGGAAGTGTGGTAAGAGCGGAAAGATAGCAAAACTAGATAAACGTAGGGAGCGTAGACTTAAACGTCGATATGGGAAAAGTCTCTTTGCAGCCCTTAATTTCTTTGAAGCCAATCCAGAATTTGACCATCTAGTCGGAGCTGTATTGCATGAAAAAACCTAAGAACATGCCAGAATATCCTAGCAAACGAAGGCAAGCAAAAGACCTTATTTCTAGACAGAAACGGTTGGTTTCAGACCTCATATTTATGGAGCGCAGCCAATCTGGCGGGGATTTTAGGTACTTTAGAGATATAGTGAAGACGAGAAAAGAGCTTAAAGAAATATACGAAAAACTTTCCTTACCGCTAATGGAGCATTATGCCAAGAATCAATAAAATCGTGGTAGAATACGGAATTCGATTTTCTAATTCGGTAGAGTGGGTGTATGAATACGATTGTTAGAACTTATAAATATAAGGCGTATCCCTCCAAAACTCAGGAGATTGTACTGGATAACTGGGTAAAACTTTGTAGAAGTGTTTACAACCTCTGTGTTGAACAGCGCATGAATATGTATGGAAGATATAACGAAAACTCTTTCTCTTCTTATGAGAAAGATGGTAAAACCGTAGAACAATATTCGCCCAGAAAATATACGAATACATTCGAACAACAACGTGAGATAACTCAATTAAAAAAAGATTTCCCTGAATATGCCGAGGTCCCAGCTGGGGTTTTAGCCAAAATTTCAGACCGTGTAGATCAAGCCTTTAAAAAATACTTCTCTAATCTGAAGGATTATCGTTCTGGTAGACTTAAGAAGTATCCATTGCCTCCTAGATTTTCTTCTAGGTTTGATGATTTCTCCCTACTGCACATGAGATCCAATGGATTTGAGCTACAGATTTTGGGAAATAATATGGCCCGAATCTTTGGTTTTCCTAAACTAAAGGACGGTCTAAGGGTAAGGTACCATCGCCCTTTAGATGGCGATGTTCTCCAACAACAAATTAAGAAAGAGGGAAATGTTTGGTATTTGTGCGTTACTGTGGAAAAAGAAGCCTATTTGCCAAATAATGATCGGCCCTTGGTCGGTGTAGACCTAGGTATCGCTAGAACCGTTCAGATGTCTAGTGGAGATGACGACTATAGGAGTCTACCATATAAGCAATTGGAGCAATTACTAACACGTAAAAAGTTCTACAGCGCAGGCTTAAAAGAAAAGTAGGTGGCAATAGGGATAAGAAAGAAAAGCAATCAAATAATTACAAAAAAGCGTATAAGAAAATCACCAAAATAGACCGTAAGATGGCTAATATTAAGTCGTACCACCTTAAAATGGTGGCTACTGAAATAGCTAAGAATAATTCAGTAGTTGTGGTTGAAAAGCTCAAGGTTAAGAATATGACTGCTTCCGCCAAAGGGACCACAGAATCTCCTGGCAGTAAGGTAAAACAAAAGTCTGGATTAAACAGAAAAATTTTACTAACCTCTCCATATTTCTTTAGAACTTTTCTTAAACAAAAGTGCGAGGAATTTGGATCCGTATATATTGAGGTTAATCCTTCATATACTAGTCAGGACTGCTCTAAGTGTGGCCATAGAGATAAAGGGAGTCGTTTAGATCAGGCCCATTTCAAGTGCTCTTCCTGTGGATTAGAATTGAACGCTGATCACAATGCTGCCATCAATATTCTAAATAAGGGAACTGAAAGACGTAAAAGTGAAACTCTCTAAGTTTTATTCAATTACTTCAGGTACTAAACTCGAAATAAGATTTTTTGAAATTTATAAAAATAAAAGCTTGCTAAAAAGTAAAAAGAGTGTAGGATGTATTTATGCACCGGACCTTACTCCGGGGTGAGACTGCAGAGATGCTTAAGTCGGGATCAAGAAATTGATTAGACTGGGATCGATGAAGCAGTAACCATATACGCCAGTACCCACCCTTCGGGGTGGGTACTTTAAAAAGTTAAGAAAGGTTTATTATAGAGGTTTTGGCAGTGTATATGGCGTAAAGGAAGAGGACGGCTCCGTTAAGTTCGACCTATCAGGTTTTGGCAGTGTATATGGCGTAAAGGAATCGCGATGCTCAACTTGCTGAGTGCATAGAGGTTTTGGCAGTGTATATGGCGTAAAGGAAAAAATGAAATTTATCATCACTTCGCCTACAAGAGCTTACTTACAGTCCTATGATGCAATAGACTTACACAATTTGCAAAAGGATCTTAGCTATACAAATACGGCAATTCAACATCAAATTAAGAGACATTATAGTTCTCATTTCTGGAAATCTCGTAATCCAGAAGGTTGGGCTGCCCATTTAGAATCTTTAAAAAAAGATCTTAAAAAATGTTTGGTATTTCAGGAAGATAACAAATACTATATTAGGCCCGGATCTCTTCCATATCTAACCAATCTTGGCAGTATTCACATCGAAAATGAGGTTAAGTACATTACCCCCAGAAAAATTCCTTGGCATAAACCGTTACCTTTTGATCTTCATCCATATCAAGAAGAATCCTGGACCAAGCTTTTAGCAGAAAAGCACGGAAACGTAAGTTTAACCACCGGTTCTGGTAAATCCGCCATCCTTATTAAGCTATGTAGGGAAATGGGTCTTAATACTTGTATCGTAGCTCCTGGTAAGGCTATTTTTAATGAACTTATTGAAAAATTTGAATATCATTTTGGACGCAAGCATGTAGGGGCTTTCGGGGACGGACAGAAAAAACTAGATCGCAAATTTACTATATGTATTGGAGATTCTATTGCCAATATTAAACCGGAATCTCCGGAATACGATTTTTTCTCTAATTTGGATGTTCTGATTGTAGATGAAAGTCATACTTTTGCTGCAGAATCTCTAGAAACAATTTGCCATGACGTTCTGGGCAAGATTCCCTATAGATTTTTTCTTTCGGCTACTCAAACTCGAAATGACGGATCCATCCCACTCCTACAATCTATTATTGGTAAAACCGTATGTTCTTTAACTACCGCCGAAGCCGTTGAGAAGGGCTATATCTGTAAACACGATTTTACCATCGTTGCTATGGAATCCTCGAATCCTGGATTTGAAGGTTCCGACGCATTAGCACAAAAAAGGGCTCACTTTCTAAATAATAAAAATATAGCAAGTTTCATAGCAAGATTAGCAAATGGGATGGCTACCGTCCAGGGAAAGCAAACTCTCGTATTGTGCGAAGAACTCTCTCAATTGGCTATGTTAGTCCCTCTTCTAAATGTACCCTATGCGTTGGCCCACAGCGAAACACGTAGAGCTAGACTAGAAGAACTTGGTTTAGAAAAAGTAAAAGTTGCGGATAGTATTGAAAAATTTAATAAAAATGAAGTAAAAGTATTAATTACTACTAGTTGTTGTCATGTAGGAGTCAATATTTTTCCAACTCATTCAACATGTAATTGGGTTGGAGGTGCTAGCGAAATTAAGACCAAACAATCTAGTATTGGAAGAAGTGTAAGATTTGGACGCTCTAATCCGTGGGCTAACAAGTGTATTGAAAAAAATAAATCAACGATTTTCGATTTTGATGTTAATCATCCTACTATGAAACGACATTTGGAAGCAAGACTTGGTTACTATCGTGAATCAAATACAGAAATAAGATTTATTAACTTAAAAAAGTAATATTCATTATACTGGAACCTGTCTCAATCGTTTCAAAAGTTTGGCCACTTCAATCATTTCTTCGTATAGGATATTATCCCCTTTAGTATTAAAAACAATAAAAAGTTTTTGTATGATATAAGACCTGTGAGAACCATAAGTTCCGAGGTTTTATGTCAAAACAGCAGCCTAAAAAATTTAAAGATAGCCACGATCCAGCTTTTGCACAATTAGCTTTAGAAGTAGCCAAAGCAATTGAACGCAATGCAGTAGATGGCACTACCCAAAAACAACAATTCGATGAATTGGTATCTGCTGAACGACTTTTTCATGAAACTCTTATAAGTTATAGGATTCATAGAGAAATATACAAAAAATTTATTCAATTGATTCGTATTGTTAATAACAATATTTTATCCGCTCGTCCCTATTTTAGAGAATCTTCCGATACCTTCAGTAGCAGAATCACGCCAGCCCTAAAAGAACGAAATCCTGATGCCCTAAAACCATTCGGTGTTAACTATCATTTTGTTAGATTCTGCAAAGACAATTGGATTGGTCTTTGGCCTAAGAAGTTAGACGTACTCTACCATCGCGTTGAGAGGGCTAGAACCATTCTTGTGCAAAATAATATGCCTCTGGCTATAAATAGAGCCAAGATTTTTTATAGAAAGACTCCCAAAGGCCACCTAACATTCATGGACTTAATCGAAGTAAGTGCAATGGGACTGTGTGCTGGAATAGACAAATATGTTGGTGAATACAAAAAGAATTTTATCGGAGTATGCATCGGTCGTATTGTGGGCAATCTTATTGATGCCTATAGCGAGACTGTTATGCACTTTTATCCTTCTGATCGTAGGATTTTGTATCGCGCAAACTCTATTCGTGGACGCCAAGGAATACATGATATCGAAGAACTTACCAAAGCAGTAAATGATAGTTTTACTAAGGATTTATCAGAAGGCAAAACGGCCCCTAAGCAAGTAACTGTAACAGAACTATCATATCTTATGTCGGCTGCTTCCTTAATCTCTGCAGATTCTAATGACGGAGAAGAAGGTTTTGGCGTATATAGCTATACTGCCGACGATGCAGAGAATGCTGAGGAAATTCTAGAAAAGAAACAGCAGATCTCCAAGATGTCTCAATTGGCACGAAAATTGCCACTAATCAACCAAAAGATACTTAGATTAAAAGGTATTGAAATTTAGGACTTGTTTTTATTTGCATAAATGGTATATTCCATACCATGGAAGAAAATCAAAATTGTAAATGTGGAGAAGAATCTGAATTTGGTTGTCACGGAGTTCGTGATGGCGAAGTATATTCTGAATACTTTTGTAGAAAATGTAAGAACGCGAGGGAAGAGTAATATGACTTTTTCATTAAATAATCGTTTGATTCTAGAACCATATGTCAAAGAAGGTCTCAAAGCCAAAGTATCCGGCGGTATTGCTATCCCAGGTCAAAGAGATGGAATTAAGGGGCTAAAGGTTCTATTGGATGCTTATCTTTCTGACGGACGTAAGATCCCAGCGGGTTCAACTGCCTACATTAGGGAAGAGGTTCTACATACACATCTTTGGGCCTCCAAACCCCTTAATTGGGCGGGTCCAGGAAATATTACTAGTTTTTTGATAGTAGAAAGCTCGTATATTGAATTTTACGATACGGGGAATGCCACTTGAGATTTGGTCGATTAGCCTTGGGATCCGCAGAAAGTAGTTGGTGGGGGCATACGCACGCTTCTTGTGGGTGCCATATTTTGGAATTAGGTAAGGTCTGGCTTCTTTGGAGTGCCAAGGACTGTAAATGTGGGTTTTGTAAACGATATGAATGTAATTGTAAGTGCGAACTTTGTAGTCAAATATATTCAAGATGCGATTGTGAGAAATTTGATTGAAGATTCTTAGATTGGGAGATCCCCATATAAAACCTAGTAATTTGGAAGAATCCGAAAGACTTCTAGAATTTGTTCTGTCTAAATCCCTAGAACTTAAGATCGATCGTTTGGAGATATTAGGAGATTTGGCAGATACTCATTCTATTTTAAGACTTGAAGTCTTGGAGTTTTGGCAAAAGTGGTTCAATATTTTATATGAAAATAAAATTGAAACCTTCGTGCTTCGAGGTAACCATGACGTTGGGGGTTCCTACGAAAACGAGTATACTTGGTTGGAAGCATTTAAGCATTTAAATTCATACATAAATATAATTACCGAACCGACCGTGTCGCAGGGCTTTGGTTATCTTCCCTATATTCATAACAATCAAGAATTTATTGAGGAAGCTAACCATTTAATTAATCAAGGAGCTAATGTTTTAGTTTCCCATACTAGTTATGAAGGGGCAAGTTATGATAACGGGTGCCCTATCACTGGGGCTGTGTCTGCTGATCTTATTGACTCTCGTTTTCTCCATATGATATCTGGGCACATCCATACAGAATTCGAGATGGGTCGAGTGTGGTATCCAGGAACTGCTAGGTGGTTGACTAAAAGTTGTAGCAACAAGCGTAAAGGTATCTGGCTTTGTACGCATGATGATACTGGCCTAATTACTTCAAAAGAATTTATTTCCACCGAATTTGTGTGCACCCCCATAGTTTCATTGGTATGGAATGAAGGCGAGCCAAAACCTGATATAATGAAAGGTACTACGACTAACATAGAATTGGTTGGTTCTTCTGATTGGGTCACTGAACAAAAGAAAGAGCTTAAAGGAGTCAGTATTTCTAGTAAAATTACGGACATAAAGAAATCCAAAATCCGTAAGAGTGGTCGATCTTTACACGATTTTTTGTCCAATCATTATCAGGCTGAACCAGAAAAACGACAAAAATTAATAAAATACTTGGGAGATCTAAATCTTGTCTGATATTCCACATTCTGATCTCACAAAACTAATGCTATTTTTTGGACGCGTATCCGAGATTCATTTAAAGAACTTAGAAGCTTTTCCGTTTATATACTACAATGATGTTACCGAGGTAAAATTGGACTATAGTGTTGAAACTAGAAAGGGAGAAGATTCCGTAATTTCCTTTGAAATTTATACCACTAAAAACAATGACCATCTACTTAAAAGGTTTGCAGGTCTAGAAACTGCAGTGCGAGACCTTTTTTGGAAAGAAGTCAAAATAAAGGTAACGCTTTTGCCCCAGAATGAGGTGTTCCAAAGTGAGTGAAGAAAGTAAAGAAATAACAACAATTCCCTTTGCAGATTTTACCTCTAAGGATCTTGAACAGATTCATAAGTTTCGTGAAAATGGAATGCTAGGTATTGCTCAAATTACTCATGTTGATGTAGAACGATCCATGGCACTCTATTTGGATGGTAAGACATATAGGCAAATTGCAAATGTCCTGAAAATCAGTAAGGAGGTCATACTATTTCTTTCCCATAAGTTTAAGTGGTATGAAATGAAAGAACAATATCTAGAAGAACTCAAGGCAACCCTACCACAAAAAATTATAGATTCCAAACTTCAATCTCAAGAATTCTTTATGCATCTCATTCATGCTTACCAAAAGAAGATCTCTAGAAATGTAGACAAATATTTAAGAACCGATGATGCTCAGTGGGCCGATAATGTTGATGTTAAAGATGTAAACACTTTAATCAAAATTACAGAACTATTACATAAACTTAACAACGAAAGTCTCGGTAATCCCAATGATAAGTCTATGGTATCCCTTAATGGTCTTACGGAGTCGGGCGTTACCATTACTAAAACTGGAGCCAATTCAGTAGAAATTACTCCTAAGAGCCCTTTTGCGTCTAAACTTAAGCAATTTGCGGATCTTAAAAGACAGGCGGAACAGGCTAACATAGTCCCTCCCAAGCCTGTCCATGATATAGTAGTAGAATCTAAAACAGAGAAAGAAAGTGAAAATAAAAATGAATAAATTTATTTACGGACTCCTAGTCGTTTTGGTATTAGTTCTTGTTCCTCGTGTTTCTGTGTCAAAAGGTACCAATCCTGATTCTGTTACCCTAAGCCGAAACAATACTATCGTACTAAATGGAGAAGTTAATGGCGAAAATATCGCAGCCGTAATTTCTAAGGCTAGAGAACTTTGCAATGCCTCCAAAACTGGATTAAGCAATAAGCTTGGCGCTGGTAAGGATTTCCGCCTAAAACTTTGGCTTTACACTCCAGGCGGTAGCATCCAATCTGGTCTAGAATTAAACGAGGCCCTAAACGGCCTTGGTTGTCCCGTGGATACGGTTACCCTCTTCGCAGCTAGTATGGGATGGCAGATCGTTCAAAATCTTGGCGAACGTCTCATCCTCAAGAATGGTGTTATGATGAGTCACCATGCAACTGGTGAGATGGCAGGAGAGTTCGGTGGAAGCGTTAAAACACAAATGGAGAATCGCCAACAGCTTTGGCTTGATCGCATTAAGGAACTAGATCAGCAAACTGTAAAGCGTACCAATGGTAAGCAGACTTATGAAAGCTATACCAAAGAATACGATCACGAGATGTGGCTTACGGGAACTAAGTCTGTAGCGGAAGGCTATTCTGATAGGGCCGTCACCGTTTATTGTGATTCCACCCTTGCTGGCGTTACAACCCATCACCTCAACTTCTTAGGTATGGACATTCAATACGATCTAGATGATTGTCCTATTAATACGAGCCCGATGAACGTTCACGTTGGTTCTCCAGATGGGAAGACTCTTACGGCTGAAATGACTAATTTGGTTAAGGAAAAATTCTTGACTAACTATTTCGAGAAAGCTAAACAAGTCATCCCGATGTATTGGTAATATGCCTTTGCTCAATTACACCTGTAGCTGTGGAGACATTTGGAAAAAATATTTCAAAACAGCTAAAGACGCTCCCGATACTATAACCTGTATATGTGGTTCTGAAGCTAAAAAAAGCTTTGGAGCCACATCTTCTTCACATAAGACAGTTATTGATAACGGTTTGATGTCACGTCGTTTAGAGATTGATCCCAATATCATGGAGATTAATGACGAACGGTCAGCTAAGGATTATAGTGAAGAAGATTAAGGAAACCAAAGACGGACTATTCGGTATTGAACCTTTGGATCCAGAGAATCCCCATTTTCGTAAAACATCCGAAGACGATCCTATTTGGAAAACTCGCAAATACTATATATGTCAGACAGGCGGTATGCCACTTTGGATTGGCCTTCAACATATGCGGTGCATTGATTGCATGTGGGGAGATTGCCTCCATAAACGCAAACACGAAATGGATTCTATCCTATCGTTTCCCTATGAAGTTAGTGAATGTAAGTGTAAAAATTGCAGATTCTTTAGAATTTATAAAAAGTAATTGACAAATAGATATCTTAGTATAATATATTAAAAGATGCTATCAATAAAATCTATAACATTTAGCGGTATTGGCCGTTTTGTCGAAGAACAAACCATTCTCTTCGATTCTCTTGGCTATATCGTTCAAGTGGAAGGAATTAATAACAATACTGGTGGATCAAGTGGTGCCGGTAAAAGTACTATTTTCAAGGCCTTAGAATTCTTATTGGGCTTAAACGATATTTCTACAAGCGTTTTACAATCTCGACTCACTAAAACTTCATTATCGGTTATCGGAATATTTGATTTCGATGGACTTCCTCTCAAAATTGAACGTGGTAAAAAACTCCTAATCGATCTTAATGGTGAAATTACCACCGGTAGCTCAAAACTTACTGAAGAGAAACTAGATCAGATCATTGGAATGCCTAGGGATCTTTTTCGAAAAATTCTTCACAAGCGTCAGGGTGAGGGCGGCTTCTTTTTAGATATGGGGCCTTCAGATGTACATAAATTTCTGACATCCTGTTTAGGTCTAGAAAAAGAACAAAATAAGGTAGTCACCTTAGATAATAGACTCACTGAACTACTCGGAACCGAGATCTCTCTTAAATCCACCCTAGAATCGAATAGGATGGGATTAGATGCCACGAATAGCGCCATATCGAGTCTTGGCCTTCCCCCAGTACTAGAAACGGGTCCTGAGACCCTAGAACTACTTAAAACTGCTCATTTAGAGGCCATTAACAACTATAAATTGATCAAAGACTCCCAAAAGAAGGAATTGAACGATTTTGAAGCCACTCGCCCTGCGATTACAATCGCTCCCTATGATCGCACTCGCATTGAGGACTTAGAAAAGACGATTGGCACAGTTTCTGCACAGATGGCGGCCCTCAACCAGGCAGAATTAGAAAGACAGTCGCAGGTTAAGGCTAAAATTTTCGAATTGCAATCTATAATCGGTAATTTGAATAATAAAGAGCTTACCCGTCAATCAGAAGTCAAAAATCAGATGTCGGCCATCCGAGCAGAGGTGGCTAAAATTCAAGGGAATGAGCAAACTAGACAAGCTTCAGTAAAGAATCAAATTTCTTCCCTACAGGTAGAATTGATTAAGGCGAAGGCTACTGCAGATATCGGCGCTAAGGCTAAAGAAGAAGCGATTGCCCTAGTCAAAGAACTACAGATCGTCAGAACCTCCGTATGCCCAACCTGCTCTCAAGGA